>NZ_VFWS01000006.1:0-125728 GCF_006443065.1 Mesorhizobium sp. B1-1-5
CAGGTCCGGCATGGGACATGCAGCAAGAGAGACAGGCAGAAGTTGGTGCTCTACGGCGCCCCCCTCTGCCCTGCCGGGCATCTCCCCCACAAGCGGGGAGATCAGCAGTTCCGGCGCCGTTTCCTACAATTCTAATCAAATGCCACCACGGATTTTTGCTTCCCGGTAAAGCGACTCGGCGATGTTCGCGCTGTGGCGGGCAATAAGGAGAAGCTAATGAAAAGCGACTTTGCCGCCGCCCACCTGCACCTCGACCGGGCCTGCCATTACCTGCGCGGCGACGATGAAACGAGCCGCGCGGCGCTTGCGGCGCTCGACCTTGTGATCGAGGCAGTGGCGGCAGCCCAGCATGCCAGGCCGATCGCCGATGTGCTGCCCTTTCCACGACGCGCGAACGGTGGTGTCCCCCCACTTGCATCCTGACTTATCCGCCTGAAAAGGCGGGAACATTCCGGCCGGCCGCACGTTGAAGCGACAGGGGTGTGGCCGGTCGATGTCGAGGCGAGGACGGCCGGCCATGGCGGCGGGAGGCGCACGGCAGAATGTCCCAGACGAATGCCGCAAAATCCACAGATGCAGCTGTGGCAAGGTCGACAGAGGCGGCTGCGCCGGCAAGATCCACCGAGAAGGCCGCACCGCCGCGCGCTTCCGACACGCTGGCGCTGAAGCTCAGCTCTCCTGAATTCACCACGACGCTGTCGCATTTCCATCGCGCCGAGATCGCGCGCATGGCCGGCTGGCGCGACCGGCTCGACCGCACCAGCAACTGGGCGATCACGGTGGTGGCGGCGATGCTGTCGGTATCGCTGTCGACGCCCAGCGCGCATCATGGCGTCCTTTTGTTCGCCATGCTCCTGATCACGCTGCTGTTGTGGATCGAGGCGCGGCGCTATCGCTTCTTCGACGTCTACCGCGCTCGTGTGCGGCAATTCGAGCGTTATTACTTCGCGCAGATCTTTTCGCCACAGCCGGACTATGCTTCCAACTGGCTCGCGATCCTCGGCGAAGGCCTGCGCTCGCCGCGTTTCCTGATCACACAGCGCGCGGCGCTGATCCGCCGGCTGCGCCGCAACTACATCTTCATGTACACGATCCTGCTGCTTGCCTGGATCCTCAAGATCACCACGCCGAGCCTGTCGCGCGAAGGCTCTCCCATAGGCTTCGGCGCCTCGCTCGTCGACACCTTCCGGGTGGCGACGCTCGGCCCAATTCCCGGCGTCGTCGTGGTGTGCGGCGTGGCCGGCTGCTATCTCGCGCTGCTCGCCGCGGCGTTCCTGGTCCGCGCCGATGACGGCGAGCTGTCCTTCGGCGACGTGCATGTGTGAGGGACGGGAGTAGAGCAGTAAGGGAGCAGTGAGTAGTGAGTAGTGAGTAGTGAGGTAGTGAGGTAGTGAGTAGTGAGTAGTGAGTAGTGAATAGTGAATAGTGAATAGTGAATAGTGAGGAAGTTAGCGATGGGAGTTCGCGGCGTCTACGTGGCCTGAGACTCTTGACCTACTCCCCTACTCCCCTACTCCCCTACTCCCTCACCTACAGCGACAGCGCCGACCGGAACTCCTGCGTGGTGTTGCGGCTGGGATAGGGTTCGTCCGGCACGGGAACGCCGAGATGGGCGCAAAGCGGCGGCCAGCCGTCGCCGAGCTTGTGGACCAGCAGACGTCCGGCCGGCACGGTATTCAGCACGGCCTCGACATTGTCCCGATAGATCGCGATCGCATGGGCGCGGTCCTGCGGGCGGCCGTCAAAAACCTGTTTCGAAACGAGCGAGATGCCGAGCGAGTCCTGGTCCGTGCTGCCGACGATCGCCGGCAGGATGGTTTTTTCGAAACTCTCCCACCAGCTTTCGGGCGAACGCCAGGTTAGGATGACGTGCGCCTGCGGATAGGCTTCGATCAGCTCGCGCCAATAGTGCGCCGAGGGCCAGTCGACGCAGGATCTATATCCCGCGAAGAGTTGGGTCCAGTCGGGCGTCTCGCCCCTGGCCAGCGCCCGCCAGACCCGCTTCTGCTCCTCATGCGCCATCACCTCCGACATATGATGGCAAGGACCGAAGCCGAGCATGGTCAGCGCCTCGCGCATCGAATCCGTGCCGGTCCGGCCGAAGCCGGTTCCAATCACCTTGAGCGACATTTCCCCTCCTCCTCCCGTCTTCAAGCGGTTGCGCTCAATCTCCCTGGACCACGAGCCGCAGCCGGTTGCCTTCCGGGTCGGCGGTCGAGATAACGCGACCGTCCCTTTTCACCGGTATGTCGGCCGCTTCGAGCCTGCCCTCCACGGCGGCGAGCTCCTGCGCGGAGCCGAGCTCGATGGTGAAATGGTCGAGGCCGGCCGCACCCGGCGGCGGCTCGCGCAGCTCGTCGCGCGCCCAGATGTTGAAGGCTACCATATGGGCGCGGCGCGCCGTGCCGCAGTCGAACATGCCGAAGGTCCGGGACTGGATATGCGGCCGGAAGCCGAGCACGCCGAGATAGAATTTCATCAGCATCTCGGGCGCGCGGGCGCGCAAATGGATGTGGCCGATAAAGGCATCCTGCGCGATCTTCGGCTCGATATGGCCGGAGTTGCCGAGGTCGCGCAGCAGCCCCGAGACGTCCAGCGGCTCGAGCCCAGAATGGGCGCTGCCGTCGGTGGCAATCAGCGTCACGCGGCCGTTGGGCGACACTTCGCGGCGCAGCAAGCGCTCCGGCGTGTCGAAGCAGATCTCGATGCCGTTACCGGAGGCGTCGGAGACATAGAGCGATTCCGAAACCAGATGATCCTGGGCGCTGAACCGTAAGCCAGATGCCTTGAGGCGGGCGGCTGTATGCGCGAGATCGCGGCGGCTGGTGATATGGATAGCGACGTGGAAGAGATCGCGCGACTTCTGCGGCAGCGGTGCCTCCGCGCCGGCATGGAGCACGATCAGCGTCCGGCCGCCGGCGCCAAGCTCCGCCATGGTGGCGTCCTCGCCAAGCAGCGCCAACCCAAGCGCGTCGCGCCAGACATTCAAGGCCGCCGGCACGTCGGTCACCTTGAGATGGACCGGCCCGAGACGGGTCACCGGAGACAGCAATCCATCGTCCATCGTCGTCTGTCCGATTGCGGCCAATGACATATTAGCTGTGAATGAATTGCCTGTCGCGCTCCAAGTTCGGGTTGACCCCTCCCCGGCGGGCGGCGACTATTGCGACGGCCGGTTTTCTGGAATTGGTTCAGCAGGAGGAGATCGCATGGACGAGACCGAACAGTGGCGCAACATGGCGAGCGCGCCGCGGGACGGCAGCCGCATCCTAGTGACGGTGCGCTCCTCCGAGCAGGGACCGGCCGAGGTCGACATGGCCTACTGGTCGCGCGCCGACCAGTTCGGCGAGGAAGGCTGGCGGGCGTCGGACTCCTCACCCGGCCGCATCGTCGAATATGCAGAACCGGAACTCAGATGCTGGATGCCGCTGCCCACCGCCGGGCGCGGGACGATGCCGAGCCCCTGGGAGGGGGATGACGTGCCGCTGGTGGATGGAGAGGGAATTTAGCTAGGCAATCCCCTTCCTTGTGGGAGAAGGGGGAACCTAATCCTCAGAACAAGAACGCCGCCGTGGCCGGATCG
Source organism: Mesorhizobium sp. B1-1-5 (assembly GCF_006443065.1). Taxonomy (NCBI): domain Bacteria; kingdom Pseudomonadati; phylum Pseudomonadota; class Alphaproteobacteria; order Hyphomicrobiales; family Phyllobacteriaceae; genus Mesorhizobium; species Mesorhizobium sp. B1-1-5. Next base: position 3,584 of record NZ_VFWS01000006.1, read on the forward strand.
GGTCCCGTCCGGCCGTCGGGCGAATCCAGACCGTGAACGGTCTGCATGTCGTCCGCGTCCAATTCGAAGCCGAAGATGTCGAAATTGCCGGCGATGCGCTCCCGGTGGATCGACTTCGGAATGACGACCAGCCCCTCCTGCAGGTGCCAGCGGATGATGACCTGCGCCACCGACTTGCCGTGCTTCTTCGCGATCTTCTCCAGCGTCGGATCGGCCAGCAGCCGGCCGCTGCCCAGCGGGCTCCAGCTCTCGATACGGATGTTGTGCCTGGCGTGAAAATCGCGTTTGTCACGCTGCTGAAAGCGCGGATGCAATTCGATCTGGTTGACCACCGGCGTCACGCCGGTCTCGCCGATGATACGCTCCAGATGGTCCTGGTTGAAGTTCGAGACGCCGACAGACTTGATACGGCCGGCCTTCCGCAGCTCGACCAGCGTCTTCCAGGCCTCGACATATTTGTTCTGGCTGGGCACCGGCCAGTGGATGAGGAACAGGTCGATCTGGTCAATGCCGAGTTTTTGCATCGTCTCGTCGAAGGCGCGCAGCGCCGCGTCGCGCTGATGCGCGCCGTTGCGCAGCTTGGAGGTAATGAACAGCTCGCCGCGCGGCACGCCGGCAGCAGCGATCGCCTCGCCGACGCCTTCCTCGTTGCGATAACCCTCGGCGGTGTCGATCAGCCGGTAGCCGGCCTCGATGCCCCAGCGCACAACCTTGGCCGTGATTTCCGGATCGACCTGCCAGACGCCCAGCCCGATCTGCGGGATGGTGGCGCCGTCGTTCAATTTGAGCTTTTCGGGCATGGGAGGTTCCTTTTGGAAGGGAGGGTGGTGCCGACTATGTAGGCCACGGGTTGGGCAATGCCAGTCAGGGAGAGAGAAGATGGCGCGGCGCCGAAGCTGCCAATCTCCCCTCGTGGGGGAGATTAGCAGTTCCCGCGCCTCAGCCCCTCGCCCCGAACCGCAGCCCATCCATCAAGAGCTTCACCAGCCGCCCCGACCGCTCGCGCCAGTCTGGCGTGCTCGGCGCCGAGTAGATGCCGCCCAGCGCATGCATGACGTCGGAGGCGTCGACGTCGGCGCGGATTTTTCCCGAGGCGGCGGCGGCCTCGATCAGGCTTCGCATGGCGCCCGAGACGCGGCCGGACGTGTCGGAGAACAGCGTCGAGTTGGTGGTGAGCAATAGGCGCAGGCTGGTGGCGAGGCCGCGCTTGGTGGCGATGTAGTCGACGAAGCGCTGCATCCAGAGCTCCAGTGCGACATCGGCAGTGTGCTCCCGGGCGAGTTCCTCGGCCGCGTGGCAAAGTCCCTCCACCTCGCGGCGATAGACGACCTCGACCAAATGCTCACGCGTTGGGAAATGGCGGTAGAGCGTGCCGATGCCGACCCCTGCCCGTTTGGCGATCTCCTCCAGCGAGGCGTCGACGCCATCGGCGGCGAAAGCCTGCGCCGCCACCTCGACCAGCCTGTCGCGGTTGCGCCTTGCATCGGCCCGCAACGGCTTTGGCGCCTGCGCGTCGCGCTTCGCTTCAGCGGTCATTTCCTGGTCAGGCACTTTTTTCTCCACCGAACGCAATATGGGGGTTGAACCATGCCAGGCCAGACCCCACGTAAATAAACGGAGGCACCTCCGTTTTAGTGGAGTGCTTTTATCATATAACCAGGGGAAGCGATATGTCACGTAGAGAAGGACGGCAAGCGCACCCTGGTTGGTGGAGACGGGCGCGCTCTGCGACGCCTCTGGTTGGCGAATCCGCTCGTGAGTTCGTCATCCTAGGGCGAAGCAAGGAGCGAAGCGACGCGGCGCAGACCCTAGGATCCATGCCATACCCTGCGAGCGCGGCTACGGTGCAGAATTCTGGCCCGCCGCGATCCTCGGCAAACGCGACGGCATGGATCCTCGGGTCAAGCCCGAGGATGACGACCGCAGAGGTTGCGTCCCTCCAGCCATTACCCTTGCCCCTGTCCTCCCAAGCCCCATTTCCATCCGCTCAAGCGTCCAGCAATCGGAGCCCGACGCCCCATGAATGATCAAGTCACCATCAGTCCCACCACGCTTTCCCTCAACCTCACCATCAATGGCCAGGCCCACGCGCTGGAGATCGAGCCGCGCGTGACGCTGCTCGATGCGCTGCGCGAACGGCTCCACCTCACCGGCACCAAGAAAGGCTGCGACCAGGGCCAGTGCGGCGCCTGCACCGTGCATGTCGACGGCGAGCGCGTGCTGGCCTGCCTGACGCTCGCGGCCCAAGTCGAAGGGCGCTCGATCACCACCATCGAGGGCCTTGCCGGCCAGGACGGCACGTTGCATGCCGTGCAGGCCGCTTTCCTCGATCAGGACGCCTTCCAGTGCGGCTATTGCACGCCGGGACAGATCATGTCGGCGGTGGCCTGCATCCGCGAGGGCCATGCCGGTTCGGACGATGAGATCCGCGAATACATGGCCGGCAACCTGTGCCGCTGCGGCGCCTATCCGCACATCGTCGCCGCCATTCGCCAAGCCGCACAGGAGCTGCGCTCGTGAGAGATTTTTCGTATCTACGCGCCGACAGCGTCGAGGCCGCGCGCAACGCCGCCGCCCTTCCCGGCGCCATGCTGCTTGCAGGCGGCACCACGCTCATCGACCTCGCCAAATGCGGCGTCGCCGAACCCTCGACCGTCATCGACATCAGCCACATCGAAGGGCTCAACGCCATCGATGTCACCGCCGACCGCGCCGTGATCGGCGCGCTGGCCAGGATGAGCCATGTCGCCGACCACACCTCCGTGAAGAGCTGCTTCCCGGCCGTATCGGAAGCCCTGTGGCAGGCGGCCTCGGCGCAGTTGCGCAACATGGCGACCATCGGCGGCAACCTGATGCAGCGCACGCGCTGCCCCTATTTCCGCGATCCGCAAAACTTCCCGGCCTGCAACAAGCGCGCGCACGGCAGCGGCTGCTCGGCGATCGGCGGCGCGACGCGTGGCCATGCGGTGCTCGGCGTGAGCGAGGCCTGCATCGCCACCTATCCGGGCGATCTCGCCGTAGCGCTCGTCGCCTTCGACGCCAAGGTCGATCTCGGCGAGCGCAAGCTCAAGGTCGAGGACTTCTTCCTTGCGCCGGGCGCCACCGCCGAGCAGGAGCACGACATCCGCCCCGGCGAAGTGATCACCGCAGTAGAGATCCCAGGCTCGGCCGCGGCCAGACGCTCGACCTACATCAAGGTGCGCGACCGCCAGTCCTATGAGTTCGCGGCGGCAAGCGCGGCGGTCGGACTGGAGCTTGAAGGCGACGGCCGCACCGTGCGCGACATCCGCATCGCGCTCGGCGGCGTCGCCACGAAACCTTGGCGGGCGCGCGCCGTCGAAGAGGCGCTGAAAGGCAAGCCGCTCGACGAAGCCACGATCCGCAAGGCGAGCGAGCTCGCCATGGAGGGCGCCGTCGACCATGGCGCCAACCACTACAAGATTGCGTTGGCGCCGCGCGTGATCGCGCGCGCCATCTTCAAATTGGGAGAGACGGCATGACCGTTCATGATATGAAACACGCCGCGTCCGACAGCGCGCGCCTCGAAGCGGTCGGCGGACGGCTGTCGCGCGTCGACGGCCCGGCCAAGATCACGGGCGCAGCGAAATACGCCTTCGAGCAGCAGCTCGATGGGCTGACGCATGCGGTGCTGGTCGGCGCAACGATCGCCGCCGGCAAGGTGACGGCGATCGACGCCCGCGCGGCCGAGACCGCGCCCGGCGTGCTCGCCGTGCTGACGCCCGACACCATCATGAAATTGAAGGGCGCATCGGACTGGCTCGGCAACCCGCCGTCGCAGCCGAGCTACGCGCCGCTCGTGCGCGAGGTAACCTTTTCCGGCCAGCATGTCGCGGCGGTGGTGGCCGAGACATTCGAGCAGGCGGTCGCCGCCGCGGCGCTGGTCAAGGTGTGGTATGACGAGACGCCGGCTATCGTCGACCTAAGCGACGGCAAGGCCGGCGACGGCATCCCGATCGACGCCATGACCAAGGAATGGGGCGACGCTGAAGCCGCCTTCGCCGAAGCGCCTGTGCGCATCTGCGCGGCCTACAACACGCCGCGCGAATTCCAGGCGGCGATGGAGCCGCATGGGCTGATCGCGCGCTGGGAAGGCGACGAGCTGACCATCTGGGAGCCCAGCCAATGGCTCGACGGCATGGCGCGCACCTATGCCGAGTGGTTTTCCGTGCCGTTCGAGAATGTGCGGCTGGTCTCGCCCTATATCGGCGGTGGCTTCGGCTCCAAGGCAGTGGCGCTGGCGCACAGCGCGGTTGCGGCGGCTGCCGCCAGGATGCTCGACCGGCCGGTGAAGCTGGTGCTCACCCGCCCGCAGAATTTTACGTCCTATGGCGGCCGCGCGGCGACGCGGCAGACAGTGGCGATCGGCGCCGACAGGGATGGCAAAATCCAGTCGATCGTGCATCGCGGCGTCAACGAGACAGCGGTCGACGGGATGTGGGTCGAGCCGCTCGGCTCCGTCACCTCGATCATGTATGCCACGCCCAACTTCTCCTCGAAGCAGAATGTGGTGCGGGTCAATATGGTGGTGCCGGGAGCAAAACGCGCGCCGGGGGAGAACCCGAGCGCCTTCGGCATCGAAAGCGCCATCGACGAGCTCGCCTATGAGCTCGGTATCGATCCGCTGGAGATGCGGCTGATCAATTATGCCGAGCAGGACCCGCATGCGAAGAAGGCGTGGTCGACACGCCAGTTGCGCGAGGCCTTTGCCGCCGGTGCCGAGGCCTTCGGCTGGGCGAAGCGCAGCAACGCGCCGCGCTCGATGCGCGACGGCCACCAGCTCATCGGCTGGGGTGTTGCGGCCGGCACATATCCGGTGCGGCGTGCGCATGGCGAGGCGGTGGTGAAGCTGCTTTCCAACGGTTCGGTCGAAGTCGAAAGCTCTTCCATCGACATGGGCCAAGGCACTTACACGATCCTGGCGCAGACCGCGGCCGAGACGCTTGGCGTGCCGGTGGAGCGGGTGTCGGTGAAACTCGGCGACTCGCATTTCGCCCGCGCCGGCGTCACCGGCGGCTCGCGACTTGCCGGCGTCATGACCGGCGCCGTTCACAAGGCGGCAGGCCAGGCGCTGGACGAGCTGATCGGGCTCGCGCTTTCCGACCCGCGCTCGCCGTTCCAGAAGCTGCAGGCGAACACGCTGCAAGTGAGGGATGGCCGCATCGCCTCGCCGCGCGGCGAAGGGCCGGACCTGTCGATCGCAGACTTCATGGTGGCGATCGGCCGCGACCAAATCGAAGCCAAGGGCGACACGCTGCCGGCCAGCACGACGCCGGAAGAGCGCTACAAGAACTACACCACGATAGCCATGTCGATCCCGCACACCGAGGGCGACTATTCGCGCCATTCCTGGTGCGCGCATTTCGTCGAGGTGCGCATCGACGAGGATTTCGGCACGGTTCGCGTGGCGCGCGTGGTGTCGGCGCTGGATTCAGGCCGGCTCTACAACCCGAAGCTGGCGGAGAGCCAGTGGAAGGGCGGCATCATCATGGGCATCGGCCAGGCGCTGCTCGAGGAAGGCATCGTCGATCGTCGCCACGGCCGCATCGTCAACGGCAATTTCGCCGACTACATGCTGCCGACCAATGCCGATATCCCGGACATCCAGACCATCTCGGTCGGCATCCCTGACCCGCACTCCTCCGCCCTTGGGGGCAAGGGCGTGGGCGAACTGGCAATCGTCGGCATCGCGCCGGCGATTGCCAACGCAGTGTTCCACGCGACAGGGAAAAGGGTGCGGGATCTGCCGATCACGCTGGAGAAGCTGATCTGAGGTCGACGCCAGGGACCCTCTTTACCTGGCGGGCAGCAGGTGTCGATGGTCGCGCCGACGGGCTCGCCGGCCGAGCGCGCATCGTCAACTTCTTGGCCCGCGCCGGCGGGCGTGCATGCGTCTACGGCACAAGCAAAACCCCGGCGCGAGGCTGGGGTTTTGCTCGGTCTGTCAGATCAGAACTTGTAGCTGAGGCCGACCCGCAGATCGTGCGTCTTGAGATCGATGTTCGCAACCGTGCCAGGACCGAACAGCGGCACCGAGATATCCTTTTTGCCGAAGTCGGAGTAGCGATATTCGACGCGCGCGATCCACCTGTCAGTGAAAGCGTGCTCGATGCCCGCTCCAACCGTCCAGCCAACATGGGTTTCGTCGTGGATCGGTATTGAACCGCTGGTGCCGATCAAAGTCATTTCATACTTGGCCGCGGCCACGCCCGCGGTGATGTAAGGCAAGGTCCGATCAAACGCATAGCCGGCGCGCAGCCGTGCCGACCCCGACCACTGGAGCTCGCTCTTGAGCAACGCGCCGGCACCGGCGAAGGTCCCCACCGCATCTACATTGCTGTACGCAATGTCCGCCTCGGCGCCGAGCACGAAGCGGTTCGCCATCTCCTGATTGAAGCCGATATGGATGCCGCCAATGAAACCGCTGGGATCGAGGGGAAGGTTAACATCGGTGCCCCCGACGCCAGCGCCGGCGATGAAGAAATTGGATTTTCCGGCGACGTAGCCGAAGTGAGCGCCAGCATAGAGGCCAGACCAGTCGTAGTCGGCGGCAACGGGAAGGGTTTCATTGGTGTCCGCCGCGGACGCCATACCGACTGACGAGAGAATAAAGGCCGTAGCGAGAAGAATCGTTTTCATTGTTGTTTGCTGCCCCAAGGTGTTGCGCTCCCCCGCTGCCGAAATGCTCAGCGGAGTTCAAGTTAACGTCGAGAGCCCCGATGTTGCATTGTTCGCCAGCGGCGTCTTGGGCTGAGCCGCACCTGAATTGTCCCGGAGAGCGCCGCAACGCTTTCCCGGTCAGTGTGGCCATATAGCCTCAGTCGATTGCCGGTCTGGACGCGGCGTTTGGGCGTGAGTCTACCTGGCACCGCCCGGCGCCGACGAGGAGTTCGGCGCGGCCAGCTCAGCGGCGAGCGGCAGCCTGATCAGTCACGAAAGGCATGCCTATGTCCGAAATCAGTTTGACGAGATCGGCTTGGCGCCTCGTGCCGGTCTTGGCGAATATCCGGTTGAGATGGGTCTTCAACGTGTTTTCACTGATGCCGAGCAACGAGGCGCTCCTGGACGCGGGCAATCCGCTGCCGATCCGCAGGAGGACCCGGGCCTCCGCGGGAGTAAGGTCGAACAGCGTCGTGAGAACGGCCTCCGGCAGCGGAGAAGAGGACGTCGTGGGCGATACGAACACGGCCGCGCAGGCGGGCCGGAAAGCCGCGCGCGCGGTTCCTTCGGTCAGCGGCAACACATAGGCTACGGCGGGCGGTTGACCCGGCGCTGAAACGGGCAGCCCTATGCCGCGAGAGCCAAGCGAACCATCTGCGCCGGCAGCGCTGGCTAATGCTTCCGCCAAAGCGCGGGCGACCACCGGGTTCTGCGGTTGGAGCAGGCCCTTCCTGGAAAGAATGGGACCCTGCCCGGAAAACATCCGGTCGGCAGCCCCATTCGCATGGAGGATTGCTCCGTCGGCGCCGGCAAGAACGATAGGCACGGCGAGATGGTCGAGCGCTTGGCGATAGAAATTGGCGGTAATGCGGGTCTGATCGAGCAGATCTCCAATCAGGGAAGCGCGGCGCAGATGCGGCGAGAGCAATGCCAGGAACCGCTGCTCTTCAACGGTTATGATACCCCTGTTGGCACGCGTGGTGCAGCCCATGAGCCCAATCCGGTCCGGCGTGTGAACGAATTTGGTGATGCAAGCCTCTCGCAATCCCTGCGGTCCGGCCCAATTCTGGAAGAACGGCGTTTGCTGGAGCTCGGCCTCGCTCATATGCGACAGCGTCGCAACAGGCGTGTCGATGTCGCCCATGACCGCGGCCTTCAATCCGGGAATTTCGTCAAAGTCATAATCTTCCTGGAGCGCGCGCATTTGCACCGGATCCCAAGCTGATTGAGCCGCGAAACGGCCCTGATTGTCAGCAGTGCTGGCCAGCGCGACAGTGGTATAGGCGGCGTCGACAGCTTCGGTGACCCGGGTCATCACTCCGCTCCAGCCTTCCGGATTCAAAACGCAATCATAAATTTCACCGATAATCGAATAAAGTACTTCGCTGCCCAGCCTCTCCACCACGCCCCCTGACACGCCCTGTCCCGCATGAGGGATAAGCGAAAAACGATGAATACAGCACCAAATTGACAGCCGCCCGGCGCAAAAAACGCCGATCCCGTCTGGAAGGATTTCGCGACGTCATACTTTGGGGTGACGCCACGCGTGGTTGAACTCGATTAAGGGTCTAATGCGATCGGTCGAACGCCAAGCGATCAATGTCGCTTGTTATTCCCGGATTGGAAAGCATCGCGTTCGACAATTTTTGAAGCTGTAGTTTTTCGAGGTGTTCGATTGTCGCGAAAGACGGTGTTTTCATCGGCTCAGTTGCCCTCGCATCTTAATGAACGCGATCGGTTTTCCCTTTGGCAGGACATCCATGTCGCGGAGATATGGTCGGTTGAATACGGCATATCCGCGGACCTGCCTTTCGAGGCAGCGATCGAAGCCACGGCTGTCGGATCACTGGTTCTTGGCCAGATGTCCGGAACGATCAGGCATGCAACGAGGAAAGCAAGCAACATTGCCGACGACGGCAATGACGGATATCTCCTGCTGATCAACAAGGCCGACACCGTTTTGACCGGGGCGCAGGTCGGCCGCGAGTACGGCGTCGGCAAGGGAGAAGCGGTCCTGGTCACGGCATCGGAAGCACTGAAAATGGTCGGTGCCGACCGGAACGTGTGGTCGAACGTGGTGGTCCCACGCGCCGTCCTCGTACAGGCCTTCCCACAGATCGATGACAGGCTGGCGTTGAAGATCGGCGCCGAAAACGAGGCTCTCGATCTTCTCAAGCGTTATTGCCAACTTCTCGAGACCGGCCGCCCCCTCGTCTCGGCCGATCTCATCATGCACGCAACGGACGTGATCGTCGATCTGATCGGTCTGGTGACGGGCGCAAAAGGTGAGGCTGCCGAATTGGCCGGCCTGCGCGGCCTGCGAGCGGCCAGGCTGCGGGCGGTCCTCGCCAACATCGCAGACAATTTCGCCGATCCTGGCATCTCCGCGCAGGGCGTCGCAAAGGAACTCCGTCTGTCGACGCGCTATATTCACGACATTCTCCAGGAGACGGGCATCAGCTTCTCCGAGCGTGTGCTCGAGCTGCGCTTGCAAAGCGCACATAAGATGCTCGCCCAAAGACACAATGACGACATGCGGGTCAGCGAAATTGCGATGATGAGCGGGTTCAGCGACGTGTCCTACTTCAATCGCTGCTTCCGCCGTCGCTTCGGCTACACGCCAACAAGCGCCAGATAGAACCGGCATCTCCCGAAACCGGTCAGGCGACGCGATTTCCGATTTTCCCATCCGCTCTATCTGTTTGTTTTAGCCACATTTCTGCGACGCCAAGTAACGCCGCTTGGCTGCAAAATTCTCGGTGGTGCCAAAGCATCACAACGCGCAGAAAAGAACCGGCACCTCTTTCCAGTCCAATTCCAGTGCGGCGCTGCCCAAGACAACGCCGGGCTCCAATGACATGTCACCTTCAGGGTGAAACGACTTGTCTGTCAGGGGATTAAATGCCGAAGAATGGATTTGAACGCCGGAAGAAGACGTTGAAATATCTGGCCCTGACGTCGACGGCGCTGATCGGCCTTGGCCAGCCAAGCGCCACGGCAGCCGAGATCTGGACCGGCGCGGCCTCCACGGATTGGTTCACCGCCGGAAACTGGAATCCCGCATCGGTACCGACCGCGGCCGATAATGTCACTATCGACACCATCGTTATAAACCCGACCGTCATCAACGCCGGAAATGCTTTTGCCGCCGGTCTCACCATAGCCAATGGCTCTTCTTCAACCGGCAATCTGACCATCTCGAATGCCGGCACTCTTACCAATCTCTATAGTTATATCGGCTACGTTTCCGGCTCCTCTGGCACGGCCACGGTCAATGGCGCCGGTTCGCAATGGAACAACACGGGCAATCTCTATGTCGGGTTTGGCGGCGCCGGATTGGTGACGGTTTCAAATGGTGGCCTGTTGTCGGACGACCTTGCCAATCTTGGCGGGAGTTCCTCTGCCACCGGCACTGTTGTGTTGACGGGGGTAGGCTCCGCCTGGACGAACGCTTCCCAGATGACCGTCGGCGATCAAGGCACCGGATTTCTAGACATCTTCAGCGGAGCAACAGCAACGGATGTGACCGGCGTTGTTGCCGCGAATGCCGGCTCCCATGGCACGGTCAACCTCTTCGGCCCGGGGTCGGCATGGACGAACAGCGGAAATCTGACGGTCGGACAGAATGGCACGGGCGCGATGACCGTTTTAGCCGGCGGTGTGGTGAGCGACCTTGCTGGCTATCTCGGATATTCCGCGGGTTCGACCGGGACGGCGACGGTCGGTGGCATCGGCTCGACCTGGACCAACAGTTCGTCGCTCTTCATCGGCTATGCCGGCACCGGCACTCTGACCATCTCCAACGGCGGCGCTGTAAGCAATTCCCTCGGCTCGATTGGCGAGCAGGCCGGTTCCAGTGGCTCGGCGACTGTCACCGGCGGCTCGTCCTGGACCAATTCCGGCAATCTACTTGTCGGCTGGGGCGGCGCCGGCACGCTGACGATCCAGAGCGGCGGCGTGGTGAGCAGCACTGGCGGCCAGATCGGCTCCAAATCCGGCTCGACCGGCGCCGCGACGGTCGCCGGCGCCGGCTCGTCCTGGAGCAATTCCGGCGAGCTTTATGTCGGCTGGAACGGCGCCGGCACGCTGACGGTCCAGAACGGTGGCACGGTGAGCAATACCAACGGCTATATCGGTGAAAATTTCAGCCCGGCCGCCGCCGCGACGGTGGACGGTGCGGGCTCGCACTGGACCAATTCCGGCTTTCTCTCCATCGGCAATTACGGTGCCGGCGCGCTGACGATCCAGAACGGCGGCGCAGTGAGCGCCATGTCGGGCTACATCGGCGTCAATGCCGATTCGAGCGGCACCCTTACGGTCACCGGAAACGGATCGACCTGGAGCGACACGAACGGCCTCTACGTTGGATATGGCGGCACTGGCATACTGAACATCCAGAACGGCGGTCTAGTCAGCAGCAACATCGGCTTTGTCGGTGCCACAGCGGGCTCGACCGGCGCGGCGACGGTCGACGGCGTAGGTTCGATCTGGAGCATCGCGTCGGGCCTCTTTGTCGGCGACGCCGGGACGGGCACGTTGACGATTTCGAATGGCGGCACGGTCAGCAATGGTGAGGGCAATATCGCCGCGCAGGCAGGCTCGACCGGCATCGCGTTCGTCGATGGCGCCGGCTCGACCTGGACAAACAGCTCCAACCTGATGGTAGGCGATTTCGGTAACGGCACCCTGGCGATCTCTCATGGCGCCGTTGTCAGCAACACTTGGGCCGCTGTCGGCGCGCAGGCGGGCTCCATCGGCATGGTGATTGTCGACAACGCCGGCTCGACCTGGACCAACAGCGGGGATCTGTTTGTCGGCGATTATGGCACCGGCGCGCTGGCGATCTCGCATGGCGTGGTCAGCAACGGCTCTGCGATTATAGGCGCGAAGGCGGGCTCGACGGGCATGGCGTTTGTCGATGGCGTCGGCGCGACCTGGACCAACAGTTCCAACCTCTATGTTGGCGCAGACGGCACCGGCGCACTGGCGATCTCAAACGGCGGAACGGTCATTAGCAACGCTGGCTATCTGGCCTTTGACGCCGGATCCATAGGTACGGCAGTGGTCAGCGGCGCGGGCTCAAGCTGGACCAGCAGCAGCCTTCTCATGGTTGGTCACCGTGGTACGGGCTCATTGATCGTCTCAAACGGCGGCACGGTCAGCAACACAGATGGCTATCTGGGAGCTAGTGCCGGGTCCATCGGTACCGCAACGGTCAGCGGCCCTGGCTCGACATGGACCAATAGCGGAGATCTCTATGTCGGCAGTATTGGTACAGGCACGCTGACGATCGCGAATGGCGGCGCGGTGTCGGCCGGCGGCGCGGTCAACATCGCCGCCCTGGCGGGCTCTGTCGGCACGCTGAACATCGGCGCGGCGAGCGGATCGCCAGCGACGGCCGCCGGCACGCTCAATGCGGCGAGTGTCCAGTTCGGACCGGGTGCGGGCGCAATCAACTTCAACCACACCGACACGAACTACACCTTCGCGTCGGCGATCGGCGGTGCCGGCACGATCAACCAGATCGCCGGCAACACGAATCTCACCGCCGATTCCGGCGCCTTCACCGGCGCGACCAACGTGAGCGGCGGGCGGCTGGCCGTGAACGGTTCGCTGGCCACTTCGCTGGTGACGATCTCGGGCGGCATACTGGGCGGCATACTGGGCGGCAACGGCACGGTGGGCGGCATCGCGGCGCATTCGGGCGGCATCATCGGGCCGGGCAATTCGATCGGCACGCTCAATGTGGCGGGCGACGTCGACCAGGCGGCCGGCTCAATCTATCAGGCCGAACTGACCTCGACCGGCCAGTCCGATTTGATCCAGGCGACCGGCGCTGCGACGATCGCCGCCGGATCGATGCTCGACGTGGTCAAGACGGATGCCGCGCCTTACATAGCGGGCACGCATTATACGGTGTTGCAAGCCGACGGTGGTGTCGCGGGAAACTACGCGCTCACAGGCGATATCGGCACGGCTTTCCTCGGCCTCGTCGACAGCTATGACGCCAATCACGTCTATCTCGATGTGGTCCAAAAGACCTTCGCTCAGGTTGGCCTGACGCCGAACCAGATCGCCACCGGCGGTGGCGCCGAAAGCCTGGGTGCCGGCAATCCGCTCTACGACACAATCGCCGTGTTGCCGACAGAGGCAGCTGCCCAAGCGGCTTTCGACCAGCTGTCGGGAGAGATCCATGCCTCGGCCAAGGGGATGTTGCTGGAGGACAGCCGCTTCATCCGCGATGCCGCCACCAGACGGATCAGCGCCGCGTTCGGCGATGCCGACGCAGCCGCATTGCCGGTCATGGCCTATGGCGAGGGCGGGCCGGAAATGGTCGCGGCCGACACCGATCGCTTCGCCGTCTGGGGCCAAGCCTTCGGCTCGTGGGGACATACCGGCAGCGACGGCAATGCCGCCGCCTTCGATCGTTCGACCGGCGGCCTCCTGGTCGGCGCCGATAGCCTGGTCGGGGACTGGCGCGTCGGCATCATCGGCGGCTACAGCCATTCGACTTTCGACGCCGACGCTCGCCATTCCAGCGGCGCCGGCGACAATTACCATCTCGGGCTCTACGGGGGCACCAACTGGGGCGCCATAGCCTTCCGCACCGGTGCCGCCTACAGCTGGAACAGCATCTCGACCAAGCGCGCGGTTGCCTTCAATGGCTTCGCCGATCAACTGTCGGCCGACTACGACGCCGGCACGGCACAGGTGTTCGGCGAACTCGCTTACAAGGCCCATGCCGGGCGCTTTAAGTTCGAGCCGTTCGCCAATCTCGCCTATGTCAGCGTGCATACTGACGGCTTCACCGAGAAAGGTGGCGGTGCAGCCCTGACCAGCGCAAGTTCAACTACCAATGCGACCTTCACCACGCTCGGGCTGCGCGCCTCGACCGACCTGACCCTGGGCAGCATCGAGGCGACCGCGCGCGGCACGCTCGGCTGGCGCCATGCCTTCGGCGATGTCACGCCGACTTCGACTTTCGCCTTCGCCGGCGGCAACGCCTTCACCATCGCCGGCGTGCCCATCGCCAGGGACAGCGCCGTGATCGAGGCCGGATTCGACCTGCCGATGTCGGTCAATGCCACGCTCGGCCTGTCCTACACCGGTCAGTTCGGCTCCCATAATGCCGACAACGGCGTCAAGGCCAACCTCGACCTCAAGTTCTGACGGCGAGAGGTGAGGATCGGGAGCATAGCATGAGAACGCTCGGTAGACGGAGCGCCCCCTGCCGGCCGAATACGGCTTGGGCGGCGAGGCGGATTGAAGCTCCCACATCTTGCTGTCAGGGAAGTCGGCTTCAGGGAGATCGAGAGATTCATCGCCTTCGCCTACTCCAGCGTCAGCTCTTCCTACCAATCCAAGCCGAACACCAGCTTGCCGAAATGCAGGCCGCCGGCGGCCATGTAGGTGTAGGCTTCGGTCGCCTCGTCTTGTGAAAACACTTTGTCGACGACCGGCTCGATCCGGGCGGCGCCGATGGCGCGGGCGGCGTCGCGCAGGTCCGAGACCGATCCGGTGTTGTTGCCCACCACTTTCAGCGCCTTGATGATGATCGGCAGCAGATTGACCGTGGCCTCGGCGCCGGTGACGAAGCCGATGGTGAACAGCGTGCCGCCGGGCGCGGTGGCGTTGACGGCGCGCGCGAAGGTGGCGCCGCCGCCGGTCTCGACGACGAGGTCGGCACCGAGACCGTCGGTCAGTTCCAGCACCTTGCCGTCCCAGTCCGGTGTCGCGCGGTAATTGATCAGGTGATCGGCGCCCAGTGCCTTGGCTCGCTCGAGCTTCTCGTCCGAGGACGAAGTGATGATGACGGTGGCCCCGGCCGCCTTGGCGAGCTGCAGGGTGAAGATCGAGACCCCGCCCGTGCCGAGCAGCACGACGACCGAGCCCGGCCCGACATCGGCGGCGCGGATGGCGTTCCACGCGGTGGTGGCGGCGATCGGCAAGGTCGAGGCCGCCTCGAAGGAAAGATGCGCCGGGACCGGCACGACCGAGTTGGCCGGCAGCGCGACATATTCGGCCAGCGACCCGGGCAAGGAGATGCCGCGCATCTGCGTCATCTCGTAAGGACGCGGCCGGCCGCCGATCCAGCGCGGCTTGGCGTGGGCAACGACCCGGTCGCCCGTGCTGAATCTCGTCACGCCCTCGCCGAGCGCGACGATCTCGCCGGCGCCGTCGGCCACGGGAACGAGCGGGAAGACCGGTCCGGGATAATTGCCGCTCGCCACAGCGACATCGACGAAATTCAGGCTCGCCGCACACTGGCGGATCAGCACCTCGCCGCGTTGCGGTTCGGGCGTGGCGATGCTGGCGGCGCGGAAGGCGTCGAGCCTGGGTTGGCTGAGTTCGATGGCTTTCATGGGTTCGCTCCGTGCGTGGTCGATGGACGATTGAGCGAACCTAGCTGCTGCGCTACTACTCGATAATCGTTGGGCTTCGCATTTGAGTATTGCAAATCATGCAGCAATCAGTTGAACCCTCCGCCCTTGCCGAAATGGCGGCCTTCGCGGCCGTCGCCGAGGCGCGCTCCTTCACCAGGGCGGCAGCGAGAGTCGGACGCGACGCGACCATCCTGTCGCGCCGTCTCCAATCGCTGGAAGAGCGGCTGGGAGTGCGGCTGCTCCACCGCACCACGCGCAGCGTGTCGCTTACCGAGGCGGGCGCGGAATTCCTGTTGCGCGTGCGCGCCATCCTGGCCTCGGTCGACGAGGCCGAGGCGGCCGCATCGGCGCATGCCGCCGGCGGGCCGCGCGGCCTGCTCAAGCTGGCGCTGCCCGGGACCTTCGGGCGCATGTGGATCGGGCCGCTCTTGCCGCAATTCCTGGCGGAGTTCCCCGAGGTCCACATCGAGGCAGAGTTCTCCAACCGCTTCGCCGATCTCGTCGCCGAGAATTTCGACGTCGCCGTACGGCTGGGCAGCCTAGAGGACTCGCGCCTGGTGGCGCGCAAGGTGGCGACGCGGCGCCGGCTGCTCTGCGCCGCGCCCTCCTACCTCGCCAGAAGGGGCAGGCCGGAAACGCCGCAGGCGCTGCTGGAGCACAGCTGCCTGGGCTTCTCCGGCTTCCAGACCTTTCCCGCCTGGGAGATGACCGACCGCGAGGGCCGGCGCGTGCGCGTCGAGGTTTCAGGGCCGTTGGTCACCGACGACGCCGAGGTGCTGGTCGAGGCCGCCGTGCAGGGCGTCGGCCTGATGATGAGCACCGACTGGCTGGTCGGGCGCGAGCTCGCCGACGGCCGGCTGGTGCCGATCCTGGAGGACTGGACACTGACCGACGAGGGCGCGGTCTATGTCGTCATGCCCTCGGCCAAGGGTCAGGCCGCCAAGACCCGCGCCTTCGCCGACTGGATCGGCAAGCGCTTCGCGCCTGAGCCGCCGTGGCGAAAGTGAGCGCGAGGTAGCCGGGCATTCGAGCCGGCGATCCCGAACGCGGCGCTCGCAGGACAAGGTTCCTCGCCCCAGAAGGGGACAGGCAGTTCCGGCGGCCGCGCCCTACCCTTTTGCCGCCAGCAAATTCGCATCTCGCGCCAGCCGCCAGCGGCCGTCATTCTCCTTGCGCAGCAGCGTCAGCGTATAGCCGGACCGCCGCACCGGCTCGCCGCCGGGCGGTGTCGCCGTCATATCGATGCGGTTGCGGATATAGGCCCAGTCGCCGAGCAGATTGAGCTCGACGATCTCGCTGTCACCGTCGATCTTAGTCTCGCCCATGCTCCTGGAGGCGGCGGCGAAGGCTTCCTTGCCGAAGGGCTCCTTGCCGGGAACCATGAAGACGACATCGTCCGTCATCAGGCCAAGCACGGTCTCCAGATCGCCCTTCCGGCCCGCCGCCATCCAGGTCTCGACCACCTGGCGGATCGCGGTTGCATCATCGGTCATCGGTTTACCTCCTTGCAATCGTCGGCGGTCGGATAGTCGTCAATACCTGGTGCGATCGCCTCCGCCGGCAACGCCGCGGACGAGATCTTGGTGGTCGACCCTTCCGGCAATCTGCTGGAATTGTTCGAGCCGGCCAAGAGCACATAAGCGAGATCAATTCAGGAGAGATTGGCCGCTCGCCGGCTTTCGACAATCTCTATATGATGCCCCGCCACGGTGGGGGATCGATTATGAAAAGCGCACTGGCAATCGTCGCACTTGCCCTTCTAGCCACGCCTTTCGCCCATGCCGCGCCTTGCGCTTGGTCCGCCCGGATGGAGGAGGACGAAGGCGGCAGCGTGATGACGGCTTCGGTCTGCGGCGGGCCGAAGGGCGATGCGCATCTGATGCTGGCCTGCTTCGACAAGCCGGTGCTGAGCTACGATCTCGGCGCCGCGGGCGGGCAGCTGGAGCCCGGCATCGGCGGATCCTTCACCTTCAAGGCCGGCGACAGGAGCCTGACGAAAAAGCTCGAGCTCGAGGCGATGTACAATTACTTCACCGCCGAACTCTCCGGCCCCGCCGACCCGTTGCTGGCGCTGCTGCGCGGCAAGGGCGAGGTGACGGTCTCGGCCGACAAATACGGCGCGGCGAGCTTTCCGCTGAAAGGCTCAGGTGCTGCGATCGGCAAGGTGCTGGCAGAATGCGGCAAGGGTTCGGGCGGCGAGGCCGACTGACTCTGCCGCCGAGGGAAGACCGAGAGCGTCAATGCCTCACTTGCCCTGCCCTTTCATGAACTGCCCAAGCAAATCCACCGGCAGCGGGAACACCACCGTGGACGAGCGCTCGCCGGCGATGTCGTGCAGGGCCTCGAAATAGCGCAACTGCATGGCTTGCGGCTCGGCCGCAAGCATGCGGCCGGCCTCGACCAGCTTCGCCGCCGCCTGCTGCTCGCCGTCGGCATTGATCACCTTGGCGCGGCGCAGCCGCTCGGCCTCGGCCTGCTTGGCGATGGCGCGGATCATGCTTTCATTCAGGTCGACATGCTTGATCTCGACATTGGAAACCTTGATGCCCCAGGCATCGGTGCGCTGGTCGAGGATCTCCTGGATGTCGCTGTTGAGCTTGTCGCGTTCGGCCAGCATCTCGTCGAGCTCGTGCTTGCCGAGCACCGAGCGCAACGTGGTCTGCGCCAGCTGGTTGGTGGCGGCCATGAAATCCTCGACCTGGATGATGGCCCGCTCGGCGTCGACGATGCGGAAATAGAGCACGGCGTTGACCTTGACCGAGACGTTGTCGCGCGAGATGACATCCTGCGGCGGCACATCCTGGACGACCACGCGCAGATCGACCCGCACCATCTGCTGGACGAAAGGGATGAGGATGATGAGGCCGGGGCCCTTGACGCCGGTGAAGCGGCCGAGCGTGAAGACCACGCCGCGTTCATATTCCCTCAGGATGCGGATGGCGGCCGCCAGGAAGATGATCACCAGCAGCGCAATGATAAGATAGGCGACGTAACCGACCATCATTTTACTCCGTTGTTGCTCGCATCGCGACGCCGCACGGTCAGCACGAGGTCGCTGACGTCGATCACCTCGACCCTGTCGCCGGGTGCTACGGGTTCGTCGGCCCTCGCCCGCCAACGTTCGCCCAAAGCCAGCACATGGCCCTCGCCGCCATGCCAGTCGATGATCTCGACGGGCAGGCCGCGCATCGCCTCGCCGCCGACGCGCGGCGGGTTCCTGCGCGCCGCCCAGACATAGGTTCCGGTGAGCAGCGCCAGTCCGAGCGTCAGCACGGCGGCGGGGCCGATGACCGCCCACGACATGGCAAAGCCCGGCCCTTCGATCCTGAGCAGCATGGCCGAGCCGAGCAGGAAAGCGGCGACGCCGCCCAACCCTAGCACCACGGTGGGGTTGAAGGCCTCGATGATCAGGAAGGCGATGCCGAGCAGCATCAGCGCCAGGCCGGTATAGTTGATCGGCAAGAGGTTGAGCGCATAGAGCCCGAGCACCAGGCAGATGGTGCCAATGACGCCGGGCGCCACGGCGCCCGGGCTGGTGAACTCGAAGACAAGACCATAGACGCCGACCAGCATCAGGATGACGGCGGTGTTCGGGTCGGTGATGACGGAGAGCAGCCGTATGAACCAGCCAGGCTCCAGCGTCTCGACCGGCAGCCCTTTCGTCGCCAGCACTTTCTTGGCGCCGGCGACATCGACGGTGCGCCCGTCGGCAAGCTGCAGCAACTCGTTAGCATCGCGGGCGACGAAGTCGATGACATGCTCCTGTAGGGCGGCGTTGGCCGACAAGCTCGCGGCCTCGCGCACCGCCTTCTCGCCCCAGTCGCCGTTGCGGCCGCGCATCTCGGCGAGCGAGCGGATGAGCGCGACCGCGTCATTGGTCACCTTGGCCATCATCTCGTCGCCGGGCGGCTCGGTGACGCCCTTCTGGTTCTTGTCCTTGTCGCCGCCCGGAAGCGATGGCAGCCCGCCTATCTCGACCGGCGTCGCCGCGCCCAGATTGGTGCCCGGCGCCATCGCCGCGACATGGGTAGCGTAAAGAATATACGTGCCGGCGCTCGCCGCATGGCCGCCGGCCGGCGCGACATAGCCGATAACGGGCACGGGCGAGGCCAGGATGTCGGCGATCATCTCGCGCATCGAGGTGACCAGGCCGCCCGGCGTGTCGAGCTGAAGGATGAGCACTTCGGCGTTGCGTTCAGCAGCAGTGTCGAGCGCCTCCTCGAGCTGCCTGGTGCTCGCTGGCCCAATAGCGCCGTCAATGGCAACGCTCAGCGCGATCTTCCCGCTCCCGGTCGAGGAGAAGGAAGAAACGGCAGCCACGGCCATGAGGGCAACGGCGAAAAGGGCCACCCGCGCGAAGGTCACGCTCGAAGCTCCATGAGTCCAAATATGGGTTGTGCCGCGGCGAAGTCCAATGAGCGTCGAAGGCCGCCCGCGCCAACCGTCGGCGGCTGCGGTTGGGCGCCATGGTTCAGGGCGGCGCTGAAGGCGCTACGCAGCGAAATCGGTCCTGAAGAGATAAATCGGAAAAAAGCGCTCCCGGCCCGTGTCTGATCGCACGAGCCGGGGCGCGGGGCGTCAATAGTCGGAGCCGCCCTCGACGACGACCCGACGATGATGGTGCCGGTGGATCGAACTCGTGACGACCACGTCCTGACGACGGTGATGGCGATAACGCCAGCCCCGCTCGCCATTGTCATAGAAGGCGACCGTGCCGTGATGGCGGTGATGCAAGCGATGGCCCTCGTCATTGATGATGATGGCGGGGCGGTGATGATAATGATGCCTGTGATGCGTCCTGATGACAACATCGGCCTCGGCCGCCGAAGCGACGGCGGGTGCGGCGATGCAGAGCGCCAGGGCGGCAAGGAGCACTGTTTTCATTGCTCTATTCCTGATTCCTGAATCATCCCTTCGGCTGGGTAAACCGCTGCCTGTCGCTTTGGTTCCGGGGAGGACGGACATGCGCCATCCGCTCCGGCGCGCGATCGAGATCGGGTGGGAGGATGGGCCGGCGCCGCAGTGGGCGGGGGTTCGTTGGGGTAGCTGAGGCACCGGCCGAAGGCGGAATGGGCACCGCCGCCTGTCAGGATAGGCTCCCGGTGCGGTGACGAAATTGCGCGATCGCGGAAGGAACGGCGCAAGCGCCGAAGCTGCCGATCTCCCCAGATCATGCGATCCGGCCCCTTCGCCCAGCCACCGCTATCACGACCGCCAACGCCACCAACCCCGTGGCCGCCGCGAAGGTGAACCCCATGCCGCCGGCGACCGCTGCCGGCGCTGCCGTCGCGACATCCTTGGTGCCCACGGCGAAGGCGAACACCGCGCCCATCACCGCCGTGCCGGTGACAAGGCCGAGATTGCGCGACAGGCTCAGCATGCCCGAGACCACGCCGCGCTCGGACCTGTCGACATCGGCCATGACGGCGGTGTTGTTGGCCGCCTGGAAGAGCTGGTAGCCGGGCGTCAGCAGGATGATCGCCGCCGCGTAGCCGACGACGCCGAAGACGCCCGGCAGCACGGCGAGCGCGACGCAGCCGTCGACCATCAGCACCAGCCCCGCCATGACCATCGCGGCCGCGCCGAGACGATCGACGACACGCCCGGCAATGATGCCGCAGAACGCCGAGACAACGGGCCCGATCGACATCACGGCTCCGGTCGCAGCGTCGCCGAGGCCCAGCGCACGCGACAGGAAGAACGGGCCGACGACCAGCGTGGCCATCATCACCGTCGAGACCAGCGCGTTCATGGCAAGGCTCGGCGCCAGCACTGGGTCGCGCAACAGCGCGAGCTTGACCAGCGGCGACGCCACCTTGGTCTCGGCGACGACGAACAGCGCCGCGCCGGCCATGGCCGTGCCGAGCAGCGCCATGTTCAGGCCACCGAAATGACCGCGCCCCATGGTCATGGCCAGCGCGTAGGCGGCAAGCGTGGCGGCAAGCAGCAGTGTCCCCAGCATATCGAAACGCGCGGCTCCCTTCGCCTCTGCGCGGTCGATGCCCGGCCCTTTGTCGCCCGGCAAAAAGCGCCAGGCGGCAAGCAGCGCGACAGCGCCGAGCGCGGCGTTGACAAGGAAGATCGAGCGCCAGCCGAAAGCTGCGATCAGCACGCCGCCGAGCGAGGGTCCAAGCGCGGTGCCGATCGCCGACATGGTGCCGAGCAGGCCCATGGCGCTGCCGGTGCGTTGCTTCGGCACCGTCTCACCGACGAGAGCTATCGTCAGCGCCATCATCACCGCGGCGCCCAGACCTTGCACGGCGCGGGCAGCGATCAGCATCGCCAGCGACGGCGCGAGCGCGGCGGCAAACGAAGCGGCGCTGAAAAGCGCCAGGCCGGCGATCAGCAGCAGCCGGCGGCCGACGACATCGCCGAGACGCCCGACGCTGACGATCAGCGCCGTGATGGCGAGCAGATAGGCCAGCACCACCCACTGCACTGCCGCAAAGGACGCGGCGAAAGCCGCGCTCAGCGTCGGCAGCGCGACATTGGCGATGCTGATGCCGAGCGAGGAGACGAGCATGGCAAGCGACAGGCCGGCCAGCGCGCCCGTCGTTGAATGGCGCAGGGGCGCGGCGCGGGTTTCGGCAATGTCGACCATGATTTCTTCTCCGTCGGTTGAGCTTGCGGGGAACATAGGCATGGGCATGACATGGCGGAACACGCGGCGTATGCACTTGAATAGTGCATCAGACGCCATGCCGCTTTGACGAATCCGTGCTATGGTCGCGCTATGTCGCGACCCGATCTCAACCTGCTCGTCACGCTGGATGTGCTGCTTGCCGAAGGCAGCGTCGCCAAGGCCGCGCGGCGCCTGAAGCTCAGCCCTTCGGCAATGAGCCGGGCCTTGGCGAGACTGCGCGAGGCGACCAGCGACCCGCTTCTGGTGCGTGCCGGGCGCGGTCTGGTGCCGACGCCGCGTGCTGTCGAGCTCGGCGGGCAGGTCGGGCGGCTGGTGAAGGAGGCGGAAGCGGTGCTGCGGCCTGCCGAGCGGCTCGACCTCGCGCGGCTTGGCCGCAGCTTCACGCTGCGAAACAGCGATGGTTTCGTCGAGAATTTCGGCCCGGCGCTGCTCGCCCGCGTGGCTGAGGAAGCGCCGGGCGTGCAACTGCGTTTCGTGCCCAAGCCCGACAAGGACAGCGGCCCGATGCGCGAGGGCGCGGTCGATCTGGAAACCGGAGTGGTGGGCGGTTCGACCGGGCCGGAGGTGCGCGCGCAGGCGCTGTTCCGCGACCGCTTTGTCGGCGTCGCGCGGGCCGGCCATCCTTTGTGCGAAGGCCGGATCACCGCCGCGCGCTTCGCCGCCGGCCGGCACATATTGATCTCGCGCCGCGGTCTCGACCGCGGCCCGGTGGATGTCGCCTTGCAACTCGCCGGGCTGACGCGGACAGTCGCGACCGTGGTAGGCGGCTTCTCCGAGGCGCTGGCGCTGGCGCGTGGCTCCGACCTCATCGCCACGGTGCCGGAACGCTATACCGGAACGCTGCGCGAGGGCCTGTTCACCTTCACGCTGCCGGTGAAGCTCGCCGCGCTGACGGTCTCGCTTTTGTGGCACCCGAGGCTCGACGCCGATCCGGCGCATCGCTGGCTGCGCGGGCTGGTGAAAGAGGTGTGCCGCCTTTCCTCTCCGCCGTTTCGCGAGGGCGAGGAACCTTTGTCCTGATGCGCCGCGGCACCGCGGAACCAACCGCGCGTTGCAGGCGGTGCCATATTAGCTATTACTAATGTATACTATACACAGGACAAACCGTGTCTGTCATGGAACCCGCGGCATAGTCAGCGCGTTGCCGGGCGCGCGTGAAACAGCCGGAGGCTCGCTTGAGCGAATTCAGGAAGTTCGCCTGCCCCCGGTGCCTGGGCGCCGGCAAGGTGTTCGAGTGCGAGAAACAGGTGGCGTCGAACGGCGCATGTTGTCCCTTTGGCGCGTTGCGCGACAATTGCCCTGGACAACGGGCTTCCTGCCAGGCCTGCAACGGAACCGGCCTGCGCGGCTACGGCGCGCCCTCTACTATAGAGGACTAAACCCGGCCGGCTTCGCTTTCGCTACACTTGGGAGTCTTGCCTTTCATTCGTAATTTCTAATATAATATAAAAGGGCGAGAGCGGAGCGGCGGGCGCCCCGCATGACAATCTATCGTGTCGAGGAAATGGACGGCGAAGCCGTCGTCGCGGTCCATTCGGCCGCAGCAAAGACGCCTTTCGAGGCGGCTGAGAAGGCGCTTGGCCAGAAAGTCACTTTGCGCGCCGGCGCCGACAGGTGGGTCCGCGTCGTCGATCTCACCGAGCGGCCGAGACCGGTCAGGCTCAGGCCCACGACATTCGAATTCAAGGCTATAGGCCAAAGGAAATAGCACGCTCCGTTTCGCATTGGCGCCAGTATGGACGAAGCGCGGCGAAGTCGCCGAGCAAACCGCCAGGCACTTTTCCTGGCTTTAAGTACTGGCGCCGCCCATCAGCGCGGCGACCAGGGTCGCCAGGAACACGAGCAGCCCCAAAGCGATCCGGTCCAGCCATGACCGCCGTCTGGCAAGAACCTCGAACAACCGTTTGGCCATCGCAACTTCCCCCATTCGGCGACACTCTATCACGTCTTTCATGAGCGGGTCATGAAACGGCTCACAGATAGATCCGATGCCGCTTTCAAGCGGAATCCCGTCGTCGCCGGGCATCATTGCTGTACCGCCGAATTGCACCCAAAAAAAGTCAGGGTCGAAGCGACATGCCGGCCGGCGAAAAATCAGCCTATTCAAGCGGATAGGCATATGCGCGGCGCTGCCTGGTGAATATCTGAAAAGCCCGGAATTCCGCCATTTCGTGGCTTTTAGCCGTGTCCCCGGCATGGCTGCAAAGCGTGCTTCGAGGACGAAAAGGCGGCTAAAAAAGCGCTTCCTGGCCGCCGGCCGGCGGCGTTGACAGGGCACCGCGCCAATGGCACTCCGCAACCACTGGTCACGCCATGACCGTTGCTGTTGGGGACGGACGGGGTTTCAGCAGCTTGGCGGCGGCGCCGGACGGGCGGGCACCTTCGAAGTGTACCGCCCGCTCCTGGCCAGCCCCAATTTTCAAGCCGGATATCGCGCGGGACCAAGCCGGAGCGTCACCGCCCCTATTCAACGCTTGACCGACAACTGCACCACGACTGCGAGTCCCGGCGCCTGTCCGGCGTCGGCCTCAAATAACGTCCAACCAGGCCTGCACGACCGCATCGGCGCGTGATCGGGTCGGATCTCAGAACGTGAAGCCCGAGGATGGCACTGCGGCCGTCGCCGCCGAAAGCCTTTCACGTCTGGCAAGCGTCGGTTTGCGATATGTCTTCTTCATCGGCTGCCTCGGCCCGGTCGACGAACAGGACCGCAACATATGCGCGACGTCCGCCGCGTCAAGCGAGGACGTAAATCTGGCGCCAGCAACTGGCCGGCGAGCCGCCGGGCGCGCCAGCCAATCTGTCCGTGCGCCTTTGTTACGATTTGGGACCCGAGACGCTCGCGACGACGCTTGACAGCTTCTGCCGCTTCGACAGCACCGGCTTTTCGTAAATCTTCTTCATAAGGAACCCCCTTGCCCAAGTTTCGCGCTCGGCAGCACGCAGCGCAAACACACTCGCGTCAAGAACATTTGCGTGATCGAGGCCCAGTGCGGGCTGACTGCAACCGAAAGCAACTGGGCTGTGGCTGGCCGGCAACATCCGGCGTCGCCTCCGATGGAGCCCTCGTCGCTATGGGCCTCGGGGGGCTGGCGGTCGACCGCTTCCGGATGTTACAGGCCGATGCCGAGGCTCGCCAGGTCGGCCGCGGCCCGCGTGGGCTGGCTTGCGGCCAGTCACCCAGGTCATTCTTCTTCAGAACCAAGTCATTCTTGACGAATGGACAGCGAACCGGAAAGCTCGGCCGCGGCGCCTCGATGGCGCTGTGCGGGAAGGGAGGCCATGCCATGCCGGGTGCCGACGAAAAGCTTACCGCGCTTGGCATCATGCTGCCACCGCCGCTGAAACTGCCACCGGGCATGGTGCTGCCCTTTCCCTGGGTGAATGTGCGCGGCGACCGCGCCTATATCTCCGGCCACGGACCGCAGGAGCCGGACGGCACGCTTGCGGGCCCGTTCGGCGCGGTCGGCGAGAGCGTGTCGCTGGAGGAGGCGCGGGGCTCGGCCCGCAAGGTCGGGCTGTCGATGCTCGGCAGCCTGAAACGCGAGCTCGGCAGCCTCGACCGGATCACCGGCTGGTGCCGCGTGCACGGCATGGTCAATTCGGCATTGCGCTTCACCGAGACGCCGGCGGTGATAAACGGCTTTTCGGAACTCATCCTCGAGGTGTTCGGGCCGGAGATCGGCCGCCACGCCCGCACGGCAATCGGCGTAGCCGCCCTGCCCCTGAATTTCCCGGTCGAGATTGAGGCCGAAGTGATGATTGTGAGGTAGCGCCACACCTCTCCCTTGCAGGCAAGATGACCAGCTGCAGCGTGCTTGACCAGGCCGTGATCGGCGCGATAGGCGGGGTGCAGGCCATGCAACCGATGAAAGATCCGCCATGACAGACGCTATCGTAAAAGACAGCAACGGAACGACGCTGAACGAGGGCGACTCCGTCACCCTGATCAAGGACCTCAAGGTCAAGGGCACGTCCGAGACGATCAAGCGCGGCACGCTGGTGAAGAACATCCGCCTCAACGGCAATCCCGGCGAGATCGAATGCAACACCAAGCAGGTGAAGGGCCTGGTGCTGAAGACGGAGTTCGTGAAGAAAGCGTGAATGCGGCGCCGGCCCTCGCGGGGAGATCATGCGGTCGGCTGCTTCATTGCAGCGGGAGCGCCGCCGGCTAGGGAGGAGCTCGGCAATTCCGGTGCTGCCGCACGTCGTCGCCCTCGCCTTATGTTGCACCGCGTTAGATTTGTTGCATTGCGATATGAGCCCGCAGGCGCAAGTCTTCCCCAAGGCGGGATACGAACGAGCTTGCGAGGTTCGTATTCGTGTCAGCATCAGCGCAGGATTTCCGGCCCGACATAGAAGGGTTGCGGGCGGTGGCCGTAGCGGGCGTCATCGCCTTCCATTTCGGCCTGACCGCGCTGCCTGGCGGCTTTGCCGGGGTCGACATCTTCTTCGTCATCTCGGGCTATCTGATCACCCGCCATCTGGTCGCCGAGATTTCCGGCACCGGCCGGCTCGACCTTCTGCGTTTCTACGCCCGGCGCGCGCGGCGCCTGCTGCCGGCGGCGCTTTTCGTCATCGTCGCCACACTTGCCGCCGGCGCGGTCATCCTGTCGCCGGAAGAACAGGCGCTCTATTCCAAGGGCGCCATGTTCGCCTCGGCCTATATGATCAATCTGTGGCTGATCCGCTGGTCGTTCGACTATTTCGCCAATGACGCCGCGAGCAACCCGTTCATCCATTACTGGTCGCTGTCGGTCGAGGAGCAATTCTACCTCGCCTGGCCGGCGCTGCTGATGCTGGCCGCCTGGCTGAAGCCGGGCAAACGCTCGATCGTCGTTGCAATCGCCGCGGCCGGCCTCGTCTCCTTTGTCCTCTGCGCCTGGCTGACGAGCGTATCGCCACCCTGGGCGTTCTACTTTTCGCCGCTGCGCGCATGGGAATTTGCCGCCGGCGGCCTCGCATCGATGGTGCCGGCGCGGCTGTTGCAGGAGCGTCCGCTGCTGGGGCAGGCGTTGAGCCTGGCCGGACTGGCGATGATCGGGGCCGCTTATCTCACCTTCAGCGAGGACGCTCCCTTCCCCGGCTTTCTGGCGCTTCTGCCGGTGGCCGGCACAGTCCTTCTGCTCAAGGCGGGAGCGGCCGGCGTCAGGGACGGCACTCCTCGTTTGCGCAATTCCGAACGGAACTGCGTGAACGCCGCCCTGACGCTGCCGCCTTTGCAATGGATCGGCAGGCTCTCCTATTCGCTCTATCTCTGGCATTGGCCGGTGATCGTCTATGCCGGCATGCTGGCGCCGGAGTTGACGCCTGCCGAGCGGTTTTACTGCCTTGCCCTGACGCTGGCGCTGTCCGCGCTCAGCTACCACCTCGTCGAGAACCCTATCCGTCGCAACGGCTGGCTGATGGCCAATGCGGCGCGGGCGCTGGTGCCGGCCCTCCTCCTGACCGGCACCGGCGTCGCAGCCGCCTATGGCAATGCCAGGCTCGCCGCGCATGATCTCGACCCGCGGCAGCGCATCATCGCCGCGAGCGCCGCCGAACCCTCCACGGCCCGCGCCAAAGCAGGCTGCGTGCTGGATTACGAGACGGTCACGCCGATCCCTTGTGTGTTCGGCGACGGCCGGCGCACCATAGCCCTGTTCGGCGATTCCCACGCCGACCACTGGTCGACGCCGCTGATCGAGGCGGGCCGGAAGAACGGCTACCGGGTGGTGACCTGGCTGAAAAACTCCTGCCGCGCCTCGCGCGTCAGCGTCTGGTCGTCCGAGTTGAAGCGCGCCTACGCAGAATGCGACCGCTGGCGCGAGCAGGCGATCAAGGAGATCATCCGCGCAAAGCCAGCGCTGGTGGTCATCTCGGAGCTGGCGCTGAGCAGCGGGCGCAAGATGGCGGGCCGCGGCGGCGACACGGACAGCCAGGACGCCGACTGGCGGGCCGGCCTGCGCTCCACGCTCACCAGCCTGAGCCAAGCCGGCCTCAAGGTCGCCTTCATCCGCGACGTGCCGTTCAACAACGCGAATGTCGACACCTGCGTGGCGCGGGCGCTTTGGCGGAACGAAACGCCCTCGCGCTGCGACCAGACGCGGGCCTATGCCGCCAACGACAAGATGGCGGCGGTGGAGCGCGATATTGTCGACAGCATCCCCAACGCTGCCTACGTCGACCTCACCGACCGCTTCTGCAGCGCCACCGTTTGCCACGTCTTCATCGACGGCAAGCTCGCCTTCCGCGACCGGCACCATATGGCGACCCCCTTCGCGAAATCGCTGGAGCCCGACGTGGAGAAGAGGGTGATTTCCAAAGTGGGAAGGTGAAGCTGCCAATCTCCCCCCTTGTGAGCTACGGCATGCACACATTTCCAAGCGGCTGGCCTTTGGCGATAGCGTGCATGGCAGCTTGGCGCATGCATTGTCTTATGTAGCGCTGGTCGACCCCCACTCCGTCTCGGCTTCGCCGAGCCACCTCTCCCCCGATCGACGGGGTAGAGGAAGGCGCCAAGCTTTTGCCGTCAACGCCCGTCCAGCAACGCTCCCTTCCTTTTCCTCCGGAGGGAGGAAAGGTGGCGCTGCGAAGCAGCGACGGATTGGGGGAACCACCTGGCAATCAAACCTCGGCCTGATCAATCACGCCAGTCACACAAGATGTGTGCATAGCGTAGCCCTTGTGGGGAGAGATCAGCAGCTCATGCCCCCTACCCCACCACAACGACAAAATGCTTCGTCACTGGCTCGAGGATCTTCCACGTCCCTTTGAAATCGGCCTCGACCACGAAAGCATCGCCGGGGCCGACCTCGACCGGCTCGCCACCGTCGGGCGTGATGATGATGCGGCCGGCGATCATGTGAACGAATTCATAGTCGGTGTAGGTGGCGTGATAGGTGCCGGGCGAAGCACGCCAGGTGCCGGACATCACCTTGCCGTCCTCGGTGGTGTGCTGCACGGCCGTCTGCATGGTCGGCCTGCCCTCCACGACGATCCAGCCCGACAGGTCGCCGGCCTCGGCATGCTCGACGGGGCCGAATTTGAGAATGGTCTGCTTGGTCATGGGAGCTCCTGCGGTTGAGATTTACGTCGGTGTGGCATAGCCGATGGCGCCAAGGGTGCGCGAGCAATGCTGCGACATCGCGCGACGCGCTATTCCCCCTGATCCGTGCACTCTTGCGGGGGAGCGAGCGTTTTCCCGCATTTGCGAACGGGCTCGTCCCCGATATAGGGCCGCGCATTTTCCTCGGAACACCGGTCCCGTCGAAACCGTTTATCCCCTGAAGGGGCGTCCTGCAACTCAAGGAGGCAGCGATGAAAAGGCTTCTGCTTGCTTCGATGATCGCCATCGCCTCGGCGTTCACGATCGCGCCGGCCAGCGCCGGTAGCGTGCAACTGGGTATTGGCATCGGGCCGGGCTATGATGACGGCTATTACGACGATTATGGCGGATACTACCCCCACCGCTATTATCGCCATGTCTACAATGACGACTACGACAATGGCGGCTATGTGGTTCGCTACCATCACCGCTATTATCGCCATCATTGCCGAACCGAACTGGTGAGCCACTGGCGCCACCACCACCGCGTGGTGGAGGAGGTGCGCGTCTGCGGTAACGGCTACAACGGCTACTAAAGTCACCCTGGTTGGATAGCGCGGAACGGCTTTCGCCAGCTCCGCGCTATCGTTCGACGTGTGCCTGGACCGCTTCGCGCGCTCACGAAGCCCTCAAATGTTGCTGATTGTGCAGGACGCCGCAATTTGTGGGCTTGCCGCACGTTGTCCTGGGTAAACCTTCAGGAGGTTGCCATGAAAAAATTCCTGTTTGCCTCGGTGTTCGCCCTGGCCTCGACGGCGACCGTCATTACATCGGCGGATGCAGGCAACGTATTCCTGGGCGGCAGTTACTTCGACTACGGCCCGTTCGGCGATTTTTACGACAGTTACAACTACGCTCCGGTGTACGGCTCCTATTGGGACGGCCCCTATCAGGATGACGGGCCCGGCTACGGCCCGGCCTACAGCAACGACTATGAAGGCGGCTATGTTGCCCCGCCGAGCCGCTATCGTATCGTAAAGCACGGCCGCCATTGCCGGATCGAAATGGTCAGAACCCGCAGCCACGACCACAGGTTCACGCGGGAGGTGCGCGTCTGCAGCTAGGCGATCCACCGCCGGGAAGCAGGCGCGGCTTCAAATCCCGCCGATTTTCGCACTAGGCCACACCTAGGCAGCTTTTCGGCTCGTCAAGCGTTGTCAGTGCGAACCTTCAGGAGGAGGTTTGCCATGAAAAAGCTTCTACTTGCCTCGGCAATCGCCATCGCTTCGGCAGTGGCCACGATCGCGCCGGCAGATGCGCAAGGCTTCTTCGGCCTCGGGATCGGGCCGTTTGGCGGCTATCCGTTCTACGGCGGCCCGTTCTATGGCGGCCCGTTCTACGATTACGGCGGCCGCTATTACGGCCCGCGCTACTATGATGACTACTATCCCGGCTACGTGGTCCGCTATCCGCACTACCGGTACCATCGGTATTACAGACATTACTACATCTATCCCCACCGGTACCACCATAGGCATCATTACCGGCACCACAGGCATCACCACGGGTACTACTACCGGTATTAGCGGGTGATGCGGCCGGCGGACCGATCTCCCTCCTCGTGGGGGAGATCGCATATGGCTTTTGGGAGTTCGGATAACCTGCATGCCTTAATGGCGTCATCCTCGGGCTTGTCCCGAGGATCTACCGGCCTGCCTGAACTGGGCGCGCTATATCCGCGTGCGACGGCGGATCCTCGGGATAAGCCGGAGGATGACGGCGTTGCTTTGGCCTTCGCCAATAAACCCCATATGCGATTGCGCTGCTCCTCGTGGGGGAGATCGCGTCGGCGCCTTGCAAATTACCGGCAAAATGCCATCTAATTCTCCGGCATCCACGGAGAACATCCTTGACGCAGCGAAGCGGCAGCGCCGACCTGCCGCTGCATGGCGGGCGGGTCCCGAAATGGCTGGGCGATCGGATGACGAAGCTCGGCGCGGTGCTGTGCGAAGCGATCATCCACCATTACGGCCGCGACGAGCTTTTGCGCCGTCTGGCGCATCCCTTCTGGTTCCAGTCCTTCGGCGCGGTGATGGGCATGGACTGGCATTCGTCCGGCATCACCACCTCGGTCATCGGCGCGCTGAAACGGGGGCTCAACCCGCTCGGCAATGAGCTTGGCATCCATGTCTGCGGCGGGCGCGGCGCGCATTCGCGCAAGACGCCCGGCGAGTTGATTGCCATCGGCGAGCGCGTCGGGCTGGACGGCGAGGCTCTCGCCACCGCCAGCCGGCTCGTCGCCAAGGTGGACAGCGCCGCCGTGCAGGACGGCTACGACCTCTATCTGCACGGCTTCATCGTCACCGATGACGGGCGCTGGGTGGTGGTGCAGCAAGGCATGAACGGCGACGCCCGCCAGGCGCGCCGCTACCACTGGCTGTCGGAGGGGCTCAAAAGCTTCGTCGACCAACCGCATGCGGCGATCGAGGGCGAGCGCCAGAGCGAGATCGTCAACCTCACCGACCATCGCGCGGAAAAAGCGCGTGGAAGCCAAATCCAGCTTTTGAAGACTATGAGCCCGGAAAAGATCCTGACCGAGCTGGCCGCGCTGGAACCGCGGTCGGAGCCTGAACCGGCCGCGCAGCCGCTGCTGCCCAACCTCGTCATGCCGGCGCATCACGACGTGCGCGAAAGCGACATCGTCATGCGCCGCCTGCACGGCAACATCGCCTCGGCCATCGAAAGCGGCCCGAAGGATTTTCCTGAACTGCTGCTGGTCCCCGGCGTCGGTCCTCGCACGGTGCGGGCTCTGGCCATGGTGTCTGAAGTGGTGCACGGCGCCCCCTACCGCTTCTCCGACCCGGCCCGCTTCTCGCTTGCCCATGGCGGCAAGGACCGCCACCCCTTCCCCGTGCCACTGAAGGTCTATGACGAGACGATCGGCGTGCTGAAATCGGCGGTGGGCAAGGCCAAGCTCGGAAGAACCGAAGAGTTGGAGGCGCTGAGGCGGCTGGACGGCGAGTCACGCCGGATGGAGCGGTATGTGACGGGCCCGAGCTTGAAGGAGATCGTGGCGGGGGAAATGGACCAGTCGCATTTGCTGGGCGGACGGAGCGTGTTCGGGTGGGAGCCGTCGCCTGAGGGTGGCGAGGAGCCAACCTCCAAAACTCACACCGGACTCCGCAAATAACGTTGAAGGTCAGCGCTGCCCCTCATTGCTCTGCCGGGCATTTCTCCCCGTGAACGGCGTGAACGGGGAGAAAGCGGCCGTCGCCGATGCCGCGCTTCTCCTTCGCCCCGTTTACGGGGAGAAGGTGCCCGAAGGGCGGATGAGGGGCAGCGCCGAGCGTTTGTGATCTCAGCTTGGGCGGACGTTATCTCTTCCGCTCGATCAGCCGCATCCCCTCCTCTGGCTTCACGTAGTGAATCAGCCCCGCCTTTTCGGACAGGACCATGATCCCTCGTTCCAGATAGCCGAAGGCTTCCTTGGGATACTCCTCGGAGTATTCGTCGGTATCCATGGAACAGACCACGACACCTTCGTTCCCTTCCCAGACGAGGATTTTGTCGCCAAGCTTGGCAAGGGTGCCGTCGGTGTATTTCATTGGTTCTTCAAGCGCCCAGCGTTTATGGTCAATCAGCACCCAGCATCCAGGCCGTGTGCCTCATCTCGTCGCTAATCTCCAGCCCGTTGAGGTCACGGTAAACGAACTGGGCGAGAACGACGGACGAGGTCTCGAGCTCCTTGGACTTGAAGGATAGCCCCAGATAATCCGCCACATCCTTTCGGCGCAGTTTCCACGCATAGGTGGCGCAGAGGATGATATGCATGACGTTGCATTCGCCGCTTTTCAGCCGATCGAACGTCTCCTCCAAGGCCTGGTCTTGCTTACCTTCCTCCCAGAGAATCTCGCACTCATAGGCATGTCTTCGATTGCTCCAAGCGCCGTACCTCTGATCCAGCAATTCCCGCAGTTCGGTGAATTTCTTTTGATCCAGAAGCGTCCTGCGTATTTCGACATCCCTTTTTATGACCTTCAGAGTTTCGCCATCGTCCTCATCCATCGGGGATTCTCCTTTGCTCCCCAATCTATTGGATTTTCTCCGGATCGCCATGACTGTCGAGATAAGCGCGGAGGCTTTGAAACCTGAAGGTTAAGGTATTTTCGTCTCACCCCGCCTTCCGGCCCATCATCCCGTAGTGCACCGCCAGCAGGTCCAACCCAACCTTCAGCAGCTTCACCACCACGTCGCGCCCTTCGCCGCTGCGTTCGGCGATGGCCTTCACCGACTGGCCTTGGAGGCAGATTTTTCGGACCACTTCAGCCACTTCCCAATGGGCGAGCGCAGCGGCAGCGTGGGCATACGCCCAGCCGGCTGAGAGCACCCGGTCGGGGACGCCGCCGCCGATCCGGCCGCTATCGACACGCTCGCTCCAGGATTGCGGCTGCAGGCCCTCGCGCTGGCTGCGCTCGAATTCGTCACGAAAACGTTGGCCGGCCTCGCGCTGCTGGCGCGTCAGCGAGGTGATGCCGGTGAGCGGATCGACATTGCGCAGGCGCACGACGCCGCCCGGTGGAGGTGTAGCCGCCGTTCGAGACTTCGTAGATGCGGCGCGCTTCCGCCGTGCCGGTGGCGAGGCGCTGGCGGCCGAAGCCGTCGGGCTTCAGCGCGAAGTCGTGGCCGATCTCGCGGCGGATGCGCACCTGCTCGGCCTCGCCCTTGGGGAGCTTTGGCGGCTGGGGTTTCTTGGCGGCTTTGCGGGGCATGGTGCGGTCCTTGGGTTGGAATTCTAGAGATGTTGGCGCGAGACACCCTCATCCGGCTCGGCGCAGAGCGCCGAGCCGGATGCTCCCACAAGGGAAGGGAGAGCCTGGCGCCCTCACATCACCTGCCGCGATGGCCGTGAAACCTTGCATGGTGATGGGCGCAGTAGGAGCGCGTGGCCGAGGTCGGCAGACCGCAGCAGAGCATGTCCGGTCCCGGGCGCACGCCTTGCGGGTCGGCTTCGGCATCCTCGCGCAGCGCGAGATCGAGCGGTGCGCGGCAGCGGCCGAACAGGCAATCGAGAAAGCGCATGGCCGCGACGTGCGGCTGGCGGCCGGGGTTCACCGGAGGCGGTGGCGCCGGGAGCTTGTAGAGATGCGCTTCGGATTTTTCACTGGTGCCTGGCGCGAGCCAGGCGGGTGGCAGGGTGCGCGCGGGTTTGCGGGCCTTGGTTTTTTTGAGCTTGGGCGGAATGCGGACAGCGACGGCATTCGCTTGCGTGACGATTCCATCGACGGACAGGTCTGCGGGACAGCACCCCCCTCTGTCCTGCCGGACATCTCCCCCGCAAGGGGGGAGATTGGCTGTGGCAGCGTCGGTGTCTTCCACTTGCCGCGCAAGCGCAGCCGGCTCAGAGAGCGTCACGCCTCCAGCCGCCACCCTGCCGCGCCTGCCCGGACGATCCGGCCGGGCGTGCTTTCTCGGCCTGCCGCCGGCGCGGCCGCCTTTGGGATTGGCGAAGCCGATGGCGCTCAGACCGGCGTTGCGGTGGACGATGCCGATGATGGCGTTGCGCGAGACCGGGCTGCCGCGCAGCGCGCTGAAGCGGCCGGCGATGCGCGAGGCCGAGAGCCCCTCCTTCAGCAAAGCGGCGATCTCGTCGATTTCCTTCTCGGTGTAGGCGGCTGCCATCTGCTCATTCCGTTGATTGCGAAGCGCTTGGGGCGAAGCGCCAGGGTTCAGGCCAAGTGCCAGGGTTCGGCCGCGAGGCCGTTTGGCGGTCATCGAAAGGGTTGAAGATTAGGCGGCGCCTGGAGCGTTCGCCTTTTTAAGGAACGGCGGACGTTCCATCTCGTTCTGGCGCAATTCCGGACGGAAAACCGCTTCGCACTTTTCCTGGAATTGCGTCTCGTTGTCTTGGCGCAATTCCGGACGGAAAACCGCTTCGCACTTTTCCTGGAATTGCTCCGGCGCCGCGCCGGTCAGTCGGAGAAGAGCGGCCTCGGCCGCAGTCCGCGTCAGGCCCGACACCGCGCGGCCCGTCATCCGATCGAACAGGATGACGGTGCCGTCCTCGGTGCGGATGCAGCTTATGCCCGAATTGGGGGCCGGAGCCGGGGGAGGAACGGCTCCGGCCGTTCCGGTGAACCGGGGTGCGGGCGGTTCAACCGGATCCGGGGCAAGCGCCCCGGAATGCGCCCGGACCGGGGACGGTCCGGACGATTGGAATTCGACAGGCGATTCGAACGGCGGTTCGAATTGGAAAGGCAACGCGTTCATGCCGCCTCCTTTTGCGTGGCGGCGAACGCGTCGATGCTCCGCCAGGAACCAATAAGCCCTGAGATGCCCGTGGGCGGCACCGGAATCACCGGCAGTGCGGAAATGCTTGCGGGATGGTCATTCATGCGCTAAGCGTACGTTATGTACGAAATACGCGCAAGCAAAATCGTACACTTTGGACGATAATTTTCAGGCATTTTGTACGATGATGGATTCTCGGCACAGATTGCAGCAGGCGCGCGCCCAGGCCGGCTACGCCTCGCCCAGCGATGCGGCGCGGGCCTTGCGCGACATCAACAAGAACACGCTGATCAGCCACGAGAACGGCAACCGGCCGCTTTCGCGCAAGGCGGCGGAGAAATACGGCCGGCTGTTCGGCGTCGACCCCGGCTGGCTCTTGTTCAACGCGGATGGCGCAGAGGCGGCGCCGGTCAATTTCGCCCCCTCGCCTGTCACCGTCGATGTGCCGATCGTATCGTGGATCAGCGCCGGCGAGCTCGGCAGCCAGGACAGCGTCGTCAACCTCTCCGACTATCCGACCATCCCCACCGCCGACCTCGAGGAAGGCGAGTGGATCGCGCTGCGCGTCGACGGGCCGTCGATGAACAAGATCTCGCCGCCGGATTCGATCATCTTCGTCAACCTGCGCGACAAGCGGCTGGTGACCAATGGCTGCTACGTGATTTCAGACGAGACGGGACGCGCCACCTACAAGCGCTGGCGGCCGAACGACAATCCGCCGTTCCAGCCGGCATCTTATCTCGACATCCCGCCGCCGGAGCTGGAGGGGGCGATCACGATCATCGGACGGGTGAAGCGGTCGATGATCGATATGTGAGGATTAGGCGGCGGCATGTCGTCTCAAGAGCAGTTCGGCAGGGCCATGGTTGAGTCAAAGAACAAAAAGTGAACTTCTCGTCTTGTGCTTGTCTTCGAAATACTCTTATATCACGGATGCTTGAGGTTGGGTCCCATTGGCGGGAGGGGGTAATGAACAAGTCGGTCAGGGAAAACCTGATTTTCATAATGGTGGCGCATGCCTGCTTCCTGGCGCAACCGGCCATCGTGCATGCCGAGGACGCGGACTATCATCCGCAAAATTTTACCCAGCCTCTGAGCGCCGCCAGAGGCACAATCACTCCGGCTGGCGGCGCCGCCTTCTACCTGAAGCCGGAGGACCGCTGCGACCTGGTGGTGAAGGAGTTCGGCTGGGACCGCGACCAGTGCGGCACGATCGACCAATTGATCTTCGGCTTCACGCCGGAGATCGATAACCTCACCGTCGAAAAGCCCGTGTCGGACGGCTATGTCAGCCTCGCGGACTGGGACAGTGCCGACCGCAACGAAGAAATTAGTTCCCTTGAGGAGAGCTTCAAGGAATCGGTCAAAGCGCAGTCGCAACGGCTTGGACAGGACATCCGCTTCGACGGCTGGCTCCTTTATCCGCAAATCGATAAGGGCAAGAATATCCTTTACTACGCCAACATCCTGAACTGGGCCGGCGACAGGACGATCAACATCTCGGTCTCGATCTTCGACCGCCAGGGCTATGTCCCAATCAAGATCGTGCCGGTGAACGGCAACATCACGAGCGATGCCGTGCAAAAGATCGTCGAGGCGTCGGCCGACGCCTACAAGCCGAGGGCCGGCAGTTCCTATTTCGAATTCTCCAGCGGCGACAAGGTGGCTGGTTACGGCGCACTGGGCGTCTTGGCGACGATGCTCGGGGTCAAATACGGCAAGGCGGCCGGCGCCGGGCTGATCGCGCTGGCGCTGCTGGTGCTGAAGAAGGGCGCCTTCCTCGTGCTGTTGCCGCTGGTGTGGCTGAGAAGGCTGTTCAGCCGCAAGAAGGTCTAGAGCGGTTCACTTTTAAAAAAGTTCTCGGCGCTCATTTACGCGAGCAAAGACCGCGACTTTCCAAGGAATTGCTTACGGCCAATGGCCAGTTTGGTTCGGGGATGAAAGTGAAATTAATTGTGTTATTGGCTCTGCTTTTGTTGGCAGGTTGCCAGACAAAATACCAGAATATGGGATTCACCGGAGGCGTAGCGGCCGCTCCTATCGGAGGAGACATGTACCGTATCTCCGCGCGGGGGAATGGCTATACAGACCCCACGACGGTGCAGGATTATGTGCTGCTGAAAGCAGCCGAAACCACGTTGCAATCCGGGCATACACATTTCGTAATCGTCGGCGGCCAGGACGCAAGCAGGCAGGAATTTGGGCAGACTCCTGGAATGATGCAGACCAACATCATCGGAAACACGGCTTATACAACATACACCCCAGGGAGTACCTATCAGATCGTCAAGCCCGGCCAGGACGTATTGATAAAGGTGGGAAACCTCACCGGGCTTAACAACATTGGCGCCTTTGACGCGAAGCAGGTTTTCGACGCGATCAATCCACGGGTTGTGCGACCCGATCCGAAGAGTTAGGCCTAACCCTACCCTAGAAACTCGTTGCTGAAATACGCCCCGAGATCCGGCCGCTCCTTCAGCGCCTTGCCGTCGCCATCGAGCAATATCCCCGAGGCGAACAAATACCCGCCCATCGCCTCCATCTTGGCCTTGTTCATCGTGCCGATGGCGCCGTCCGCGCTTTTCAGGAAATGCCCGTCGTTCAGCGCCTTCAGCGAGGCTTGTACCAGCGCCGGGTTGGTCAGCGTATCCTTGTTCGCGGCGAGCAGCAGCTCGCCTGCCTGCTGGGCATGGTCGACGGCGAATGCGTAGCCGCGTCGCGTCGCCTGGACGAAGGCCACGGCCGCCTGTCGGTTGGCGGCGAGGAAGGCGTTGCTGGAGACGATCAACGTGGTGTGCTCGTCCGGCACGCCGTAACCGGCGTAGCGGAAGCTGCGCTGCTTGAGACCTTTCAGCTCGGCCTCGACGCCTTCCCAGGTCGAGACCTCAAGCGTGAAATCGACTGCGCCGTTGGCCAATGCCTCGTAGGCCGAGGTACCCAGCGTCACAGTGGAAAACTCACCCTTGCCGCCGTCATGGCGGATTATGGTCGAGATCAGCGCGTTCTCCCAGGCGCTGCCGAAGCCGCCATAGGTCAGGCCGTCGAGATTTTTCGGGCTTACAATCGCGGTTCGGTCGGGGTTGAAGACGACGCGGCCGGTCTCCGACTGGACGACGGCGTAGACGGCCTTCAGGTCGGCGCCCGCGCTCTTTTGCGTGAACAGGCCGAGCGAGCCGGAAATGCCGAAATCGGCGACCTGGCTGGCCACCAGCGCGCCCGAGCCGGTATCGCCGTAAGGCAGGATTTCGACCTCGATGCCCGCATCGCGGTAAAAGCCCTTGTCGCGGGCGACGAACAGGCCGACGTGATTGGTGTTGACGGTCCAGTCGAGCGCGACGGTGATTTTTTGCGCGGCGGCCCGGGCACGTGCAGCAGTCCCGGCAAATGGCAGGCTGGCGGCCAGAAGCATCGCCTGGCGGCGGGTGAAATCGGTCATCGGTTTTCTCCATCGGATTGTCGGGAAATCGGTTCGGCGGCGCCGAGCAAAATGTCGAGGATGCCGGCCTCGATCGCGGCGGCCTCGCGGGCAAGCGCCGCGCTCTCGGTGCGCGGGCGCGGCAGCGGCACAGCCACCTCGCGCACCACGCGCGCGGGCCGCGCCGACAGCACATAGATGCGGTCAGACAGAAGCACTGCCTCGCGCACGTCATGGGTGATGAGCAGCGCCGTCCAGCGATGGTTTCGCCACATCGTCTCCAGCCAGCGCTGCATGGCCGCGCGGGTGAGCGCGTCGAGCGCGCCGAACGGCTCGTCGAGGAGCAGCATGTCGCGCTGCTGCACTACGGTGCGCAGCAATGCCGCCCGCTGGCGCATGCCGCCGGACTGCTCGGCCGGCCAGGCGCGCTCGAAGCCGGCAAGGCCGAACTCGGCGAACAACGGCGCCACGCGCTCGCGCGCCGCGCGGCGCTTCATGCCCTGCACCTCGAGCCCCAGCGTCGCGTTGTCGATGACGCGCCGCCACGGCATCAGCGCATCGCGCTGCGGCATGAAGGCGAAGCGGGCGCCATCGAGCGGCGCGCCGTCGAAGCGCATCTCGCCCTCGCCCCGGATTGCGCCGGTGAGCAACTGGAACAGTGTCGACTTGCCCGCGCCGGAGGGGCCGAGGATCGAGACGAACTCGCCCTCTTCGACATGCAGCGAAATGCCCGCCAAAACCTCGAGCGCGCCGAAGTTTTTTCGCATGTTGCGGAGCTCGAGCCGCGTCATGGCCGGCCCTCTCCGGAAGGCTTGTCGCCATAGCGCCCCGCCCTGTCGCTCTTTACATTTTCCCATGGCATGGCGAGACGCTGGGCGAGCACGGCGAGGCCGAACAGCGTCAGCGTGAGCGCCGAGCTGACCGCGACGGCTGCGAGCACCAAGTCGGGGCGGAAATTGTTCTTGGCGCTGAGCATATAGATGCCGAGCCCTTTCGCCGCGCCCGCATATTCGGCGAAGATGGCGCCGACCACCGCATAGGTGATGGAGATGCGCAGTCCGGCGAAGAAATAGGGCAGCGCCGACGGCAACCGAGCGAGCCAGAAGATGCGCCGGCGCCCTGCTCCCATGGCGGCGAGCATCTGGCTGATTTCCTGGGCCGTGGCGGCATAGCCCTCGACCAATGCCACCATCATCGGAAAGAAGGTGACCAGCGCCACGAGCAGGATCTTGGGCAACAGCCCGAAGCCGAACCAAAGCACCACCAGCGGCGCGATCGCCACCAGCGGCAAGGTCTGGCTGGCGATCAGGAGCGGGAACAGCGCGCGGCGTAGGGGGGCAAAGAAGTCGACCAGCGCCGAGAGGATGAAGGCGGCAACGAGCGAGCAGGCAAAGCCCGCCAGCGTGGCGCGGATGGTGGGAAGCGTGTTGTCGGCCAGTGCCGCCCTGTTCTCCCAGGCCTGCGCCAGCACGCGCGAGGGTGCAGGGAGCACGGTGGGGGCGATGCCGCCGAGGCGTGCGCAGAGTTCCCAAATTAGGAGGAGGAGAGCGAATGCGACAGCGGCGGGGAAGATCTTGGCGACGGTCGAGATGACAGCCAATCTCCCCCCTTGCGGGGGAGATGGCCGGCAGGCCAGAGGGGGGCGCGAAGGAACTCCGTCCTTCGAAAAACTTGCGGAAGCAATTGGCGAGCGCCGCGCGCGCAACCAGTTGAGCGGCCGGTGGGATAGCACCCCCCTCTGCCCTGCCGGGCATCTCCCCCTCAAGGGTGGAGATTGGCTGTCGCGACGGGCTTCGCCAATCGCCGAAGGTTCCCCTCTCTCCTGCGAGATGGGACTGGGGGCATCTCCGCCACGCAATCGATCAAGCCAAACAGCCACGACATCTACCTCGATAGATCGAGCTTGCGCTCAAGCCGCGGTCGGGCTGTTCGCCGAAATGGTGATGTCGAGCGTCACGTGACCGGCGCCGGGCCCGAAGCGGCAGAAGGCTTCGTTCAGCGTGGCGAAGACCGCGCCGGCGTCGCCGCGCAGCTTGGTGCAAAAATGCTTGGAGCGTTCGAAGACGCCCGACTGTTTCAGGAAGTCGATACAGCCATAGATCTCGTCCATGTGGTCGCCGGTGCCCATCACATAGAGCGAGAATTGCGCCGCCACCGGCTGGTTGGTCGAAAGCGTGGCCTCGACGGCGCGCAACGCGGCGCGCTTGCGCTCGTCGAGCGGGATCGCTGGGCCGCCGATCTCCTCGGATCGGCAGATCGGGTCATCCGGCTCGCCGGGGCAGCCGCGCGAGACGGCGGCCGACAGCACACAGTGCCTGCCGCTTTTGGCGGCCGCCACGAACAGGTCGCGCATGGCTGGGAACAGCACCTCGGGCGGCCCGACCAGCAGCGTCGAGATGTCGTCGGTCTCGATCCTCAGCCTGTCGCGGTAAGGATCAAGCGCGCCAAGTGCACCAAGGATCACGCCAACGAAATCGTCGGCCATGGGATAAAGGGAAATCTGTGCGCCGGAAAACATGGCCCGCCTCGCTCCGCTGGTATTATCCAGATCAGCTTTAGGGTCCGGAGGCTTGCCGCCACCATCTCAGCCCCGACCGTACGGAGCACCCCTGTGGATGGCCGGGTTAAAGCACTGTTTGCGGTGCTGGGAAAGCGGTTTTTTACGGTGTCAATTGGGCCAGGCGCCCATCTCCCTATGGGAGATGCCGGTGGTTATTTGTAATTTTTCTTATAACTGCTTTATCTAACTATTGTCGTTCAAATTGTACAAATCCCGCTTGATTGCTTTTCGTACATAAAGTACGATATTTCCCTTCCATTGAGGGGATTTGCTTGAACACCGCGAACCATGCCGCTTTTGCCGACCTCTCCCACCCGTTGTTGTCGCCTTTGCCGCTCGCCGAGCGCGAACGCCTTGCCGGCGCCTGGCGCATGGCCAGCCAGGACATCGCCGACGACATCCGCTTTATCCGGCAATATCTGAAGGTGATCGCCGAAAAGGAGGAGCGGCTTTCCACCGGCGCGCTGGTGCACGGCCGCGTCTATGTCGAGGCGTGTGCGGCCTGGCTGCCGGAGACGGCGGCGCGGTATTTGCGCAACCTCAGGCTGATCAGCGAACGCGAAAGCGCGATGATCGCGGCGGGGGTGAGGTTTGCCCGCTCGAGCGATGCATGGTGAGGCGCGTTCTCACCTCTTCCATCGTAGAAGGGAAGGAATCCGGGTCGCCCGAAAAGCGAACAATCATGCCGCTGCATCGTTTCACACAATCGCCAATTGGTGGACGCGGGCAAGCGGTCGGGCGTTAATTCTGGGCAGGCGAAGGAGGGTAAAGCCGTATACCAGGGAGGAATTCGTTTTGATGGACCAGCAAATCGACATCGGCAGACAGCCTGACGATCAGCCCTACGAAGTCACTTCATTCGCCCGCAAGCATGGCCTGACGGTCCCGGTTGCCGACGCGGTCCTTTTCGCCAAAGGTCCGTCGCCGTCACGCGCAGCTTGCGACATGGCAGCGCTTGCCTTCCTCTGCGCGGTCGCGCGATACGCCGGAAAGCAAGGGAGGCAATAACCTTTCCTACCAGCTGAACTGCAGCCCCGCATTGCTGTCCGCGTGACTGCCGGCGAAGGCGATGCCGAGCGTGCCGGTCAGCCGGCCGCCATGGTCGAAGCCTTCGCTCAGCACCGCGGTCCCGGTGATGCCCAAGCATTGGCTTGGCCGGCTTGGCCCAGTTGCCCTACGACATATCCGTCGACCGACATGGTCATGATCAAGACGACTTTGCGCATGGTCGGCATAGCCTTCGGGCACAGTTCTCACACGGAGCGTCGCACCGTCACATTATCCGGCGGAAAGGGGTGCAGGCCTTGGCTGGCGGTCAGCCCTTGGTCTTCTTGGAGGGGGACTTTGCCTTGGCAGGGCCCTTGGCGGGCTTCTCCGCCTTGGCCGCTTTCGGCTTGTCGGCCTTGGCGGCAGCGGCCTTTTTCGGGCTCTTGGCTTTCGGCTTGCCGGCCGCATCGATCTCGGCGGCCGCCTGGTCCCAATGCTCCATGTGGGCGCCTTCGGGCCGGCCAGCCTGCTCCCAGATCTCGTGCGCGCG
This sequence comes from Mesorhizobium sp. B1-1-5, assembly GCF_006443065.1. NCBI lineage: Bacteria > Pseudomonadati > Pseudomonadota > Alphaproteobacteria > Hyphomicrobiales > Phyllobacteriaceae > Mesorhizobium > Mesorhizobium sp. B1-1-5. The sequence continues at coordinate 46,116 of NZ_VFWS01000006.1, forward strand.
CTGGCGAATGCGTTCGTGCTTATCGTCCGTCACTGTCGCCTCCTGATGTTGGGACGGTTCCCCGGCGCGAACATTAGCCGAATTTTCGCGTGACGTCTTCGGTATCACGAATAAGCGACCGACCTGGACGGCAATTTCGCTCAGTGTCCGTCGGTGACGACTGCGATGCCCAGATGCGCTGCCTTTTTTGTAATCAATCCGGCTAAATCCGCGTCAGAGCGGTCGGTCCCCGTGCGCTGGCGCAGCAGGGTGATCGCCTCGTGCATCGACAGCAGGCCAGTCCTATGCTCGGCCAAAAGCTTGTCGACTTGGCGTGCGATGTCAGGTGATTCGACGTGTGGATGATGCATGGCAACGACTCCTTCCGCGCTTCGTTGCCTCCCAAACCACTGCCTATCTTAGGCCTTATGCCCGGATGCGAAAAGAGCCCGATCCTTGCCCAGTGCTTCGGAGGATCGGGCTCTTCCAGGGCTGGATCTACTCGATCACCTGAACAACGCGGCGCGTGCCGGGATCGATCAGCACCGTATGGTCGTTGACGACCGCATAGCGGTACTGGACGTCCGGAACCTGCTGCAACTCGACGGTGTCAGGCACGGTCGAGCCGACGCCAAGCTCAAGGCCGAGCACATTGACCGAGGCAATCGGATGCTTGTGAACATATTCCTTGACCACGGTCTGCTGCTCGGGGGTGACGATCACCTCGTCCGCGGCCGCGATGCCGATGCCGGCCATCAGAGCCAGGCCGGCGACAGCTGGAATGAGGGTGGTTTTCATCGTTTCTCTCCTGTTGCGTTGGTGAGCTCCGCCCTGCCTCCGCAGGGGCGGAAACACGAGCAGGTCGAACATGGGAGCTCCCGGGGCAAACGCTGCCGGCAGGGTGTTGTTCCGTCAGCGGCGACTAATTGATTTGGCGGAACCTTCGCATCGGCTCCGCATTGGAAGGCATTGAAACTGCCCAAGTCTTTGAAATCCAAAGGATGCCGCAGTCATGCAGGAAGGCTCCATCAGAAGCGACATCGAACTTCGGCCCCCCGTGGCCATCGCGGTGGGTGCCGGCTTCAAGCGCGAGATCGCCTCTCTTACCGCGATGCAGAACTTTCTCAAGGAATGGCCGCAGGCCATGCGGGGCGGGAGCTACGCCAACGCATTCCGCGCCTGCGAGGCGGCGCGGAGCGGAGAGATCGATCTCGACAAGGCGCGGCAGGCGTTCCTCGTCTTCGCGCGGAAGGCCGGGATCGAATGGACAGGCGCCGATCCCGTCGCGGTGTTGCGCGAAGCGAAGATCAGGCGAATCCGGGCACGCGAAAGCCGGGCACCAAACCGGCACGTGCCTGGCTAGGCCCAGCCTCGACGCGTTCGGACTCACGCCATGCGATCGGCGTTGTCCTGCAAGCTTTGGGATTTGGCCGGCTGATCCTGGGAGCAAGCCGGGCGCCTCCCGGCGTCCATTTTGCTTTGCCTGCAGACCGCCGCCTCCCCGGCTGACGGTCGGCTGAATCGATCCGGGATCTCGATTGGTGGCCGCTGTCAGTTCGGCGCCGATTCGCCCAGCGCCTCGGCAACGAAGGACGCGGCGATCAGATCGTCGGCCTCAATGCGTAGGGAGCCCTCGCCGCCCCCCATGATCGCCGCGACCTTCTGGAAAGCCTTCATCTCATGCTCGGTGATCCGGGCGTCTTGCATCCTGGCTTTGAGATGGGCAACACGCATCCCGAGCGAACGGGATGTTCCGATTTCTCGTTTCGACATGTTGGTCAAACTCCTCCTCGCCCCGCCCGTACTTGTTCGCCACCGCCCGTATCACGTTGCCATTGGTTTGTGGTGTCTATGAGACAACGTGAACCAGAGCCGCTAACTCAAGCGCTGAGGGAAGGTTCCGTTAGCACATGGTAACAAAATAATAATCGGTTAATGGCCCGTCGCCGTAATCAGGCGGCGGGCCATCCGATTTGGTGCGCTATCGATCAATCGAGGACCTTGACGATCTTGCGGGTACCGGGGTCGACGATCACCGTCCGGTTATCGACGACGACGTAACGGTATTTCACGTTCGGCACTTCGTGTAATTCGACCGTATCTGGAAGCGTGCTGCCGACGTTCAGCTCGACGCCCGGAATCTTGACCGAGGCCAACGGCTGTTTATGCACGTATTCCTTGATCACGGTTTCCTGCTCCGGCGCGATCACGACATCCTGCGCGGCAGCAGCGCCAATGCCAGCAAGAAGCAGGAAGCCAGCGGCGGCGGAGGTGAGGTGCATTTTCATTGGTCGTCTCTCCTATGTGGATCTGAATCGAATCGCCTGAATGCTGCGCCTGCGATTTTCCACAGCGGGTCGGCATTGCCGTAACGCCGTTCGCCTACCCTTGTTCCTGCAAAACTGGACCGGCGCCTGCAAAAACAACTGCCGCCGTGTTCCGCGACCATCGCCTCCGACCGCGGCACCAATTTCGGAACAATGCGTTTCGGGCTGGGTTACCCATCCGAAGGGACCGACTTTCCGAGGAGAAATCCAATGAAACATCTGCTGATCACAAGCATGATCGCGCTCGGCGTCGGTTGCGGCGCCGCGATGGCGCAGACCGAGTCCGCGCAGCCGAGCGGCGGCGACAACAATTGCACGGCCGGCACGGCCAATTGCCAAAAGGGCGGCAAGGCGGGCGGCCAGGCTCAGGGTGAGATGAAGTCGCAAACCCAGCAGAACGCCCAGGGCAAGGCCGGCGCAAACACCGAAGAGCAGGCTCAAGGCAAGACCAAGATGAAGACCGACGAGCAGGCTCAGGGTCAGTCAGGCGCCAACACTGACCAGAACGCCCAGGACAACACGCAGCTGAAGAAGAAGAAGCAGGCTCAGGGTAAGACTGGCACGACCACCGAGCAGAACGCTCAGGGCACCACCAAGATGCAGACTGAGCAGAACGCCCAGGGCAAGACCGGTACGACCACCCAGCAGAACGCCCAGGGCAACACCAACGTCGAGACCGACCAGAACAAGACGGCGTCGATCAATAACGTGACGGTGGAACAGAGGACGCAGATCACGCAGGTCATTCATGAGAGCCATGTCGAACCGGTCCGCGACGTTAGCTTCGACATCTCCGTCGGCGTCGAGGTGCCGCGCCACAAGGTGCGTCTGCACCGTCTGCCGGCCCGGATCGTCAAGATCGTTCCGGCTTATGAAAACTATGAGTATTTCGTCTTGGCCGATGGACGTATCGTCATCGTCGACCCGGACACCTACAAGATCGTAGTGATCCTGAGCTGATCCGGTCAGCATAGTGGACAACGGCCCGCCCAGGTGGCGGGCCTTTCTTTGCGAAGAGGCGTCAAAACAGCAGGCAGTTGCCCGCATGCACTGTGGTCCATCAGGCACGACTAGAATGTCGTCGGCTGTGGAACGATCCGGCGCAATTCCCAGTTGTCACAACGGAAGTCCTGCGTCCGTCGTCCCTGTCAGGATCGGACGAAAGGGCAATGGGGCCGCCGGCAAATCGTTCAAGCTTGCGGTCCACCCGGAAAAGGTGCATGGGTCAAAATGGGTAGAGATATGGGCGAGATCGTCGTTGACCGAACGGGGTCGCGGCGCTCGAATGGGCAGATGTATTTTCCGCAGTTTCTTGTGGGAATGGTGGTTACGCTTCTGGTGATCCTCGGCTGGATGTTTGCATCCACGGGATCTGTCTGGGCGGCATTGGGCTGGACAGTGCTTGCCGCCGTCATCCTCCAGGTGGGCTATTTCGCGGCGGTGCTGTGGCTCGTCCAGCGCGAAGGCGCGACCGACGAGGCCAAGTCGAGCGAGGGCGCTGCCTCGCCCGCCAAATTGCCCGGCCCGTTCGAGCGGGACGGCATCATCCAGGCGCTGCTGTCGCGCCTGTTTCCAAAGTTACCCTGAACCACAGGCGGACAAGCGCGTCGCATAGCCTGGCGCGGAACGCCAAGCGGCGCAAAAGCCGCTCGGCTAATGAGGGACGGATCCTCAGCGGGTGGCGGCAGCCGTCGTTGAACGCACCGTCTCTGGGGACGAGAAGACGACGAGGCCGAAGACCAGCACCGCGGCGGCCACGATCAACGAGCCGATCGCCACGACCGGTTCGATCTCCGGGTGGCCTCCCGCCAGCATCCAGTAGAGCGCCGGCAGCATGATCACGATGCCGACCGTATAGAGGCCGTAATGGATCATGGCGATGCGGCGCTCGGCCTTGGCCGGGTTGAGCGCATAGTAGCCGCCGAAGATGGCGCTGGTGACCCAGCCAAGAAGGTTGATGTGAGCATGCGCCGGAAACGCACCGTGATCGCCCGAAATCGCCATCTGCAGTCCGGCGGCGACTCCCAGGATGAGAAAGACGATGGCCGTCTTGAAGAAGAGTTCCGATACCCGTGGCATTTGTTGTCCTCCCAATGCCTTTGTAAACCCGACTCTGCGCAGTCTACATCGTGCGAGCCATATTAGCCATGACGCACCTAAGCCGGAGCCAAAGCCGCGAGGTTTGGCGGCGGTCTTGCAAAAAAATGGCTCGCCTCCTTCGAAGCGAGCCGAAAGGGAGCCGGGCTTGAGGTCGGCTCCATCCAGGTTGCCACCTGAATTCCAAGCAGAGCTAACGTAATAGAGCCCGGAATTTATCCCACCGCAACGGGGCAAAGGTTTTTCCGACGCGCGGCCGCTAGCCTTTGCCGATCGGCCATCGGACACAAGACGCCGCCGGCCAGCATATTTCCCCGATCAGCCGGCGGGCGAAAGCATGCGCTTCAGCGTCCCGTCCCTCAGCCAGAGCTGATGGTAGAGCGCCGCCACGACGTGGACGGCGATCAGCACGATGAATGCGGGCTTGGCAAGCGAATGGATGTCACCCCAAGGGTCGCCCAGATAGAACGCAAGAAGCCCGATTGCCGGCGTCGCCAGCAACAGCACATAGAACAGGCCGTGCGATGCATGCGCGGCGACCCGCATCCATCTCGATCCATGACCGGCGGGGGCCGGCACGCCGGATGCCAGCCTGAGGAGCAGTCGAACAAGCACAAGCGCAAGAACGGACAGGCCGACCCAGTAATGAGCTGAGCCTAGCGCCTGGTCGGTGGCCGATACCGGCTGGCCGTCTTCGGCGGCGTCCACGACGACCGTCATGCTCTCACCGAAGAAGAGCTGAAATAAAACCAGCGCTGCAATCAGCCAATGCAGCGCGATCTGAAAAATCGAATATCCATGTCTGGTTTCCATCGCGTCCGTTCCCCTGAATACAAGGCGTCCCACGCCTTCACGTTGTTGAATAGTCATGAGGACGGTGGCCGAATTTGGCTCGAAAGCTCCCGCAATTGTGGCCGCAACGTTACATTTTCGTATGGCGGGCATTCGCGCCGGCCTTGGCGGTTCGAGACCGGGACCGGCGCCTTGCAAGCGCGCAGCATTTGGGCAATGCTTGGGACCGGGGGAGTGGTTTCCGTAGTTTCGGAAGCGCGATTACATGTTCATCGACTACTACGAAATTCTGGAAATAAGCCCGAACGCCAATTCCGAGACCATCGAGCGGATCTTCCGCTACTTTGCCATGCGCTATCACCCCGACAATCGGGAAACCGGCAATGAATCGCGCTTCAGCGAGATCGTTGAAGCCAACAATACACTCCGCGACCCCGTCAAACGGGCTCAATATGATATCCTTTACCGTGAGCATCTGGGTCTTCGTCACGAGCTCACGGAAGGAGCGCGCGACGGCGGTGGCATGGAGCGGGATTCCGTCATCCAGGCCAATCTGCTGTCGCTTCTCTATGTGAGGCGCCGGCGGGACGTCAACAATCCGGGCATCGGCGACGACGAACTCGAGCGCCTGTCCGGCTGCCCTCGCGAGCATCTCGAGTTCCACCTGTGGTACCTCAAGGCGAAGGGCTTCATCGGCAGGACCGAGAACGGCACGTTCGCGATCACCGTGGAAGGCATAGATCACGCCGGGGTCAAGCAGGGCCGGGATCGCCCTGACGTCACCCGCCTGCTCGATCACGCCGAATGAGCCGGTTTGCGTCGCCCAGATCGTCAAAGGCCCGCCTGCTGGCCTGAACCAACGGCGGGCGCGCTCACCCTCCCGTCGGTCCGTCCGGCGTTATGGGGTTGTGGTCGATGTGGGTGTCGCCGTGGCCGCGGCTTGCGCGTCGATCTTGCCCGCCAAAGTATCCTTGGCCCAGGCGGTGACGTCGGCGTCGACCGGTTTGTTGGCCATGTCGGCAAGGGCCGCGTCCAAGGACTCATTGGTGGGAGCCGGTGCGTTGTCAGCCGCGGCCTGAGCATCGGTGATCGCCTGGGCGTCAGTGGTGCTGATCGTATCGTTCAGCGCAGTGATCTCATTTTCGAGGTCAGTGATTGTCTGGGGCGAAGTGGTCGAATCGGCCTGCGCCGCGGCCAGATTTGTCTCGAGGGTCGCCAGGGTGGCTTGGTCGGCGGCCAGCTTGTCGTTTGCCGCCTCAAGCGCGGCCTGTGCGTTCTGGGCCGCCGCAGCCTGCGTCACATAGGCCTGAATGCCGGCGAACTTCTTGCTCTTGGAATTCATATAGGCGTTGATGTTGCGCTGCAGCGAGTTCAGCCGGCCGAGCTTGGCGTGAATGTTCTTGTCCTTGGGCGTGGCAGACGTGGTCGTATCGTCAGTCGTCATGTCATCGGTCGAGCTGTCATCCGATGCGCTGGCATCGGCGCTCTTGTCGTGGCCCGGAGCCGAGGCCGAGTTACCGTGCGAGGCGCCGCTGTTGCCTTTGCCCCCCCCATTTCCATTGCCGCCACCGTTGCCGTTACCGCCGCCGTTTCCGTTGCCGCCGCCATGGCTGCCGCCATTGCCGTGGCCGCCGCCGTTACCGCCGGCGCCGGCAAGCGCGGGGGCGGCCGCGAGCGCAAGAATAGCAAGGGATGCCAGAAGTTTCTTTCGCAATGTCATTGTGCTTCTCCGCAAATGAATCGTCACTGTGGCCCAACCGCTAGGCAGCCTCTTATGAGAATTTCCTAATGGCGTCGGATAAACTTTAAGCAATTGCGGTCGCGAAATGAGAGCATGGCCGCGGCCTCTCCGCAATTTTCCCAAAACACTACGTTAACCCGTTGAAATTTAACATAAATACAAAAGGCTTAGCATCTGTGGGCCGTTTGGAACAAAGAGGGCCCTTGTCTCGCCAGACCATCGTCCCAAGAGGCAATCGCCGCCGCGACAATCCCCTGCAATCGGACCACCTGCGCCTTTGGAACCCTGCCGAAAGGTCGGGGTTAAACAAGCGAAGGGACATTGCCTAAAAGGACAGTCATCATGAAACGAATTCTTCTCGTTGCCGCCTTTGTTGCTTTGTCCGGCGGTCTGGCGACGGCGCAGTCGGGCACGTCGTCGACTTCGTCGTCCACCACAACGACGATGCCCAGCAGCCAGAGCACAGACACGACCACGACTAACTCGACCAACTCGAATTCAGCGAAGAACTGCGCGCCTGGGCAGCAGGCCGGCAGTGCCAAGCAGGCGGCCCCTGGCCAACAGGACACGAGCGCCAAATCCAACGCTCCCGGCCAGATGAAAACCACAACGGAAGGCTGCTAGCCACTAAGCGCAAGCGGGCCTGGCTTTTGCCGGCCATCAAGAAGGATTTGGATCTTCCGTGCCATCAGTCTCGGTCGGTATGTCGGTTGCCGTCTCCGGCTCCTGACCTTCGCCTGAACTGGTCGGGGAAAGCACGGTCAGGTCCATCCGGGCGATCCGGGACGCGGATTTTCCTTGGGCATTCGGCTCGCCGGTGTCCGTCTCAAAAACCGAGGCTTTCGCGAGGTGGCCTACGCTTTCGGCGCGCTTGCCCGGGAAAGTTTTCGACGCCTGGGGTCTGCTCGCTTGATGCACGGCGCCTGGGCGGTGCTGGCTTCCAACAAGAGAGGTCATGGCTGCGCTCCTGATATTGGATGACAGCAAATCCCTAGCATTCCTGGCTGGCGCCAGCCTTGCAGCTTTTTAGAGAATCCTAAGATACATCCGTTCGTCCCCCTAGCCGCCAACCAGGGGCACGGTCACCGAGGTGGTGTAGCTGATCGGGTAATCGCTGAAATAGGGGAAGCTGATCACAAAGGCATAGCTGGCGTTGACGTGGGCCATGCGGAACCCGCCGCTCGCCGGATCGGTGGTGATGGTGACGTTCACATTCCGCAGGCCAAGCGCCTGAAGCTTCTGTGTGGCGACGGCCTGGATGTCGGCCTGCGTCAGCGTGTTGTTGAGCTGCAGGGAGCGCGCCGAGGCTTCGAGCGCGTAGCGCACGCTGGATACGCTGTTCATCGACCAGCCGAAGGCGAAGATGCCGAACAGGAGCATGATGAGAAAAGGCGCGACCAGCGCGAATTCGAGACCGGCGCCGCCCGCTTCATTAGCCGCAAATGCCGAAAGCCGGAGTCTTCGTTTAGCGCACACGGACCACCTGCACATGGCCGATCGCGGTATTGTCTGGGTATGGACCAAAGGTGAAGGGCGGGATCCAGGTGCCGGATGCCTGAATCTGGACGTAGACGGACGGCGCCTTCGGTCCACTGCATAAGGTCGACGCATCGACCACGGTGGTCCCGCACTTGTAGATGCGACTAATCGTAACCTGCGCGTCGGAAGGCTTGTTCTCCCAGCTCGCCAGCGCGACAGTCTGGGTCGCGCTGTCGTCAGCGGAGCCAGCCATCACGAGGTTGGCCGCCGTTTTCACGCCGGCGCGCATCGACAGCGAACCGTTGACATAGGACCAGCCGTCCATGATTCCGAGCAACGCCGCACATAGGACGGGCAAGACAAACGCGAGTTCCACCGCGGCGATGCCCGATTCATCGCGAATGGCCGGCATCAATCGACGGGCAGCGGATTTCACTCGACCACCGCGACCGACTGAGCGGCCGGGATGTCTTTCATCCCGAGGCTCGAGCAGTCCTGGTTGATGGTCGAGTTGCCCGACCACTGGATGGTATCGGCAACGACTTGTGTGCAGCCATTCACGCCCGAGAAATTGCCGAGATAGTTGACCTGTTGCCTGGGAAAATAGATTGCGCCGGTCAAAAGCGAGGTCGCGGTGCCGTTGAAGGTGCTTTGCGCGGCGGTCCCCGTCCTGTCGCCGTAGAACAGCACGCCCGAATAGGTGCCCGTGGTCGGGGCGGCAAGCGTCACGGTGGCGTTGCCGTTCATGCTGACAGTGTTGCTGCCGGCCATGAAGATCGTAACGTCGCTGCCTTGGATGACGGCACTCGCATTGATCTTCAAGTCGCCCTGGACGACGTAAACACCGGGGGAAAGCGTGATATTGCCGTTGAGGCTCATGCCGCTGCAGTAGGTCCCGGGCTGGATCGTTTGCGTCGTCTTGTTGCCGTTGATCTTCTGGCACGGGCTCGTGGTCGCGGGAGCCGGCAAGCTGGCGAACGGATCGGCCGCCGGCAGCGCCTGGGTGATCGGGGCCTTACAGACCATCGTTGGCGGATTGTTCAGCACCATGCCGCCGGCGCTGATCAGACAGTCGGTCTGGACAGCCGCCGAGCCCTGGATCTTGATTGCGTCGGAGGCGTTCGAATTCGCCATGTCAATGCAGCCGATTTTCTTCGCGTTGGTGCTACCGGAGAAGAGCAACGCCTGCGAGGCCGTGAGACTGAGCGCTATGTCGCAAGCTTTCGAAGCGTCGGTGATCAGCGCCACCGCCCTCGCCCGCTCCGGCACCTTTGTCTGGGTGAAGATGGACGTGAAGATCCGGTCGAGATCCTGGTTGAGGATGACCTCGACCGCCTTCTTGGCCGTGTTCGGTCCCGACGCCGGCGGGGTGTTGACGACGATGGTGCCCGCACCAAGGCCATTCGAGGCGGCCGATGACGCGGCGGCGGCGGTGATGGCATCCGTGTTGGATCCGGCGATCTTTTCCAACGCGCCGGCATAGGCGGCCGCGTCGGCGATCGCCTGCAGCTTCAGGCTCGAATAGTACCAATAGGAGGTCTCGACGCCGAGCCCCGCGCCGCCGACGACGACCGGCAGGGTGAGCGCGAAAATGGTGGCGACATTGCCGCTCTTGCCTTCGCAAAAGCGTCGGAAAAAAAGTCGAGAAAAAAACTGTCTGAAGAAACGACCCGAAAAGGCCATGGCCGAGCGCGCCCAAGCTATCCCAGTCGTCAGGTCATCATTGCCATGTGAACGAATGCCTAATTATTTCGTTCGATTTTTGCCGGTGGGACCCTAGCGCTCCGCTGCCCCCACCTTGCGCCGCGCACACTAAGACTTAAGGCCTATAAGACATCGGACTTAAGGTTTAAGTGCCGGTAAAACCATGCATTTTAGCTCTTTCTGCATTTTATCTATTTTGGAAATCGCCCGTAGAGAGACGGCGCGCATATCACATCTCGCAGGTCTGCGAGGATGGGGTCCATGTTGAGACGTTTTTTGGCATCGAGGCGCGGCAACTTTGCAATCGCGGCCGCGGTCGCCATGGTGCCGCTTATGCTTGGCGTGGCGGCATCCGTCGACCTGATAGGCACGAGCGACGACGCCGCGCAGTTGCAGAACTCGCTGGACGCGGCCGGCTTGGCGATCGGCACGAAATACCTGCCAGGCATGTCGGCAAGCGACGTGCAGCAACTCGGCCAGACCTTCTTCGCCGCAAATATGAGCGCAGCCGACGCGCAGGAGCTATCGGGCAGCCTCGCCGCCTTCCAGGCCAGCGCGAGCGGCAATCCGGGCGCCTATTTCATTTCGCTGTCGTCGAGCGTCAGCCGGCCGGCCTTCATCAGCGGCATGCCGGCCTGGCAGGCGACGCGCACCGCCTCGGTCAAGCTCAAGCCCGGCGCGCAAGCCTGCGTGCTCGCGCTCGATCAGCATGCCGGCGGCGCGGTCAACCTGCAGGGCTCGACCAATGTGGCGATGGACGGCTGCGTGATCGCGGCCAATTCAGACGCGCCCGACGCCGTCAACCGCGGCGGCTCGGCGATCGTCAGCGCCGGCTGCGTCTCGACGGTCGGCGGCACGCAAGGGCTGACGCCGCCGAACGCCACGCTTTCCTGCGGCGCGCCGCATGAGAACCAGTATGCTTCGTTCGATCCGCTGGCCGACGTCGTTCCTCCCGCCTACACGCTCTGCCTGCCGGTGCCCAATGGCAAAACGGTGACGCTCTCGCCGGGCACCTATTGCGACAAGACCTTGTCGGGAAAGATCACCCTCAATCCGGGCACCTATATCATGCGCAACGTCACCATAAAGCCGGGCGGCAACGGCAGCCTGAGCGGCCAGGGCGTGACGATCTTCCTGATGGAGAACTCACAACTCTATATCAACGCCAACGAGCAGGTGAACCTGTCGCCGCCCACCAGCGGCCCCTACGCCGGAATCGCCATCTACCAGGCTCGCGGCAACACACAGGCGCTGACGCTGAACGGCGGATCGGGCTCCGTGGTCAGCGGCTTCATCTACGCCCCGGACGCCGTCATCACCTATGCCGGAAATTCGGACATGAACGCCCAGGGCAGTTGCCTGCGGCTGGTCGGCGATACCATCTCGATGACGGGGAACTCGGCCGTGAAATCGGATTGCACGGCCGAACTCGGAGGCCGGACGGCGTATGCGGGCCGGATGATCACCTTGGCGAAATGAGCGCCAACCTCCTCCGCCAGGAGGAGGAGATTGCGCCTAGCCGACAATATCCGCGCCCGCTCGCTCGTCGAAGAGCACGGCGCAGCCGCGCTTGAGCGCGACCTGCGTCAAGGCGTTGGCCGCGTCCTCATCCGACGAGACGAAATCGCCGGTCAGGACGCGCAACTCCTCGACGGCCCTCGACATCGGCACGATACGGCCGGCCGAACGGTCGCTCACGCAGGCGTCGATGACGCACAGAAGATCGATGAGGTCGAAATTGTCCATGGCGGCCTCCGCCAGCGCCATCCCTTCGTTCCGTCAACGGCCCGGGGCGCGGACTGGTTCCCGCGCCCGGTTTCATCCGCGCGGCCTGGCGGGCGCGCGCTTGAGATCGAAGCGGGCCGGCAGGCATGGCTCGAGGCAGGCTCGGCGCAGCGATCCGGTGGCAATCGTATCGATCGGAAGAAGGATCACCATACGGGCCTGGCGCTCGGGCCAGAGCGGCCTGCCGAAGACGAAGAAGACGCCGCCGACCAGGCCGGCCAGAAGCAGCGCGGCAAACAGATTGGCGATCATCTTACCAGGTTGCACGGCCGGCAACTCCAGGAGCGGTTTCAGGGAAAGGCGTGCCCGCCATATCGCAGGAATAGCGGGCACGCCGTGGTCAACCGCCGATGAAGGGACTTTGTCCGGCGGCTTGCTAGCCAATGATTTTGGTGCCGTCGTTGTTTCCTGAAAATAGGCGTGTCGGGCCTCTGCGCTCGTACGATGGGACTTCGGTCCGAAGCTGGCCCGGGACCGTCGCCCGAGGGTCGGAACATCCACCTTGCACGACAATGCCCAAGCGTTCGGCTGAGCTCGCGGTCGCCTCAATTAATTAGCAATCACTCATAATAAGGCTTATGAATACACTGGCGGTCGCCGACGATCGCAACGTCAGGCGCCGCTTCACACATGGGAGGGATACCATGGCCGAAGTTGCAATGAAGGTGACGAAACTCGAATCCAAATCGCACAACAATCCCGACGAGGTCCGCGCGCCCGCCAAGACGCGTGTCGAGATCGTGCGGCTGCCGGGCTATACGCTCGGGCGGATGAACATGCAGCCGGGCTGGAAATGGTCCGAATGCGTGAAGCCGGTGGTCAAGACCGACAGCTGCCAAGTCTCGCATGTCGGCTATGCCGTGTCCGGCTCGATCACCATACGGATGACCGACGGCACGCAAAAGACCATCGAGGCCGGCACTTCCTACACCATCCCGCCCGGCCACGACGCCTGGGTGGAAGGCAACCAGCCGTTCCAATGCATCGAGGTGCTGAGCGCCGAACAATACGCCAAGCCGGCATAGCGCAGACAGTCGCAATTTACGTTCAGAAGCGAAGGAGGGATCGCCTCGCGAGGCGATCCCTCCTCAGCCTGCGGCGGCGTCTCCCGCGCAAAGGTCACGCGCACAACCGGCGTTCTATCTGTGGCTGCGCCCCCAGTTGTGGAAACCTGCACGGCCAAGCGTGGTGGCTTGACAGAGAGCTTCTTTTGTTCTCTTTATGTTCCGTTAATTCCCCTTACAAAAGACGCAGCTAATGCTGCAATGCCACACAAATGGCCATGGGAGCGCGCGATGGCCGCCACGAACACCGCCGCGGCCGCCACCATCCTGCATGCCGACCTCGACGCCTTCTACGCCTCGGTCGAGCAGCTGCTCGATCCGTCATTGCGTGGCAAGCCGATCGCCGTCGGCGGAGGCGTGGTGCTGGCGGCCTCCTATGAGGCGAAAATTTTTGGCGTGCGCGGCGGCATGCCGGGCCGCAAAGCGCGCGAGCTCTGCCCTCAGCTCATCTTCGTCGGCGGTCATTTTTCCGAGTACCAGCGCCTCGGCGACGCCGCGATCAAGGTGCTCGACGATTTCACGCCGGCGGTCGAGCGCATCTCGATCGACGAGGCTTTTGCCGACGTCGCCGGCTGCACGCATCTGTTCGGATCGCCGCAAGAGATCGCGCGAAAAATCCGCGAGCGGGTGAAGGCCGAGCTCGGTCTGCCGATCTCGATCGGCGTGGCGCGGACGAAGCATCTGGCCAAGATCGCCTCGCAGGTGGCCAAGCCCGACGGGCTGGTGGTGGTCGAGCCCTGCAGCGAGCTCGCCTTCCTGCACGACCTGCCTGTCACGCTGATGTGGGGTGTCGGCCCGGCGACCAAGGCCAGGCTGGCCGAGATCGGCGTCGAGACGATCGGGCAGCTGGCGCGCACCCATAGCGGCGCGCTGGAGCGGCTGATCGGCCACGCCGCCGGCCAGAAGCTTGCCGCGCTCGCCTGGAACCGCGACCCGCGAAAACTCGAGACACACCGCCGCGCGCATTCGGCCGGCGCGCAATCGGCGCTCGGCAGGAAGCCGGCCGTGCAGCGCGTCTTCGTGCCGACGCTGCTGCATCTGGCCGACCGCGTCGCCAGCCGGTTGCGCGCCAAGGACCGGCCCGGGCGCACGGTGACGGTGCGGGTTCGCTTCGCCGATCTGCGCGCAGTGAGCCGCTCGATCACGCTCGACCAGCCGATCCAGGCGACCGCGATGCTGGCGGAGATCGCTGAGGAACTGGTGCGCGGCGTGCTTGCCGTCCATCCGGGCGAGAAGGACATCTCGCTGCTCGCCATCTCCGTCTCGCATCTGGAGGAGCATGCCGAGCTGCAGCTCGAACTGCCGCTCGGGCTGGCGGACGAGAAGCTGAGGCCCGGCAGCCGCAAAGGTCTCGCGCGCTTCGGCGCCGACCGGGCGGTGGACAAGATCCGCCAGCGCTTTGGCAAGGAAGCGGTCGGCTATGGCACGGTGGCGCTGGAAGGCCCGCGCTCGGTGCCGGACGGGTTTAGGGAATTGGCCGAGAAGGAGCTGTGAGTGGCTGAGGCATCTCCGCTGGCGGCATTGGAGATTGGCGAAAGCCTACGCGCCGTCCGTGCGCTACGTACCAACCGCTTCGGATAACCTCCCATCCGTCGGCGCGGGCCGATTTCCAATCTGTGAAGTTACGCGTTCCCCCACTTGCAAGAACGTCGGTGCTGGGCTCGATTGCCCAAAGCCAGGCTTAAGGACGCCGGAGAGGCAAAGGGGGCCGCGATGGAGCCGATTGCGGCTGGATCACCACCGGACGCGGATGGCGGCGCGCCCGAGCGATACGATCTCGGCCTCTGCCTTTCGGGTGGCGGCTACCGCGCCATGCTGTTTCATGCCGGCGCGCTATGCCGCCTCAACGAGGCCGGGCTGCTCCAGAAACTCGACATGGTAAGCTCGGTCTCGGGCGGCTCGATCGCCGCCGGGCTGCTGGCGGTGCTTTGGCCGCGTTTCGCCTTCGTCGACGGTGTCGCCGCCAATTTCGATATCTATCTGGACAGGATCCTGGAGTTCTCGCAAGTCTTCCTCGACGCGCCGGCGATCTTCAAAGGCCTGCTCAACCCGTTTTCGAGCGCGGCGCGCGAAGTCGCCGCCTGCTACGAGAAACACCTGTTCGCCGGCTCGAGGCCGATGTTGAAGAGCCTGCCGGAAAAACCCTGGTTCGTGTTCTGCTCCAGCAATCTCGGCACCGGCTCGCTGTTCCGGCTGTCGCGGCGCTACATCGCCGACTACCGCATCGGCGTCGCCTACCAGGCCGACCTGCCGGTGGCTCTCGCGATTGCCGCCTCCTCGGCCTTCCCGCCTTTCCTGTCGCCGCTGCGGCTCGACCTCACGCCCTTCGCGTGGAAGAACGACAAGCTCGACCCCTCTGTCGGCCCGCCGGTGCCGCCGCGGCGCGCCGTGCTCACCGATGGCGGCGTCTATGACAATCACGGCATCGAGCCGGCGCTGAGACGCTGCCGCTGGCTTCTGGTCAGCGACGCCGGCGCGCCCTGGCAGGCTTCGAGCGCGGGCTACCGGAACTGGTTATCGCAACTGAAGCGCGTGCTCGACACCACCGACAATCAGGTGCGCTCGCTCAGGCGCCGGGATCTGGTGGCGCGCTTCCAGGCAGCCAAGGACGCCGACGATCGCGGCCTGGCCAACGACGCGACCCGGCCCGGCTATGCGGCGACGCGCGGCGTCTTCTGGTCGATCGCCAGCAAACCCGACACGACCGAGCCGAGCTTCGTGCAGACCGCCGCCGCCGCGCCTGCCGATATCGGCACCTCGCTCCATTTCCTGGGCAGCGAAGAGACGGTCGACCTGGTGAACTGGGGCTATTGCGCCGCCGACCAGGCGCTGCGGGGCTGGTACGAGCCGGCGGTGGCTGCGGGCAAGGGCGTGCCGCTGAAAGCGGGCGACGTGAAGCCCGGCCGCTGCGCGCGAGTGTCGAGGATGGTGATGAGTGGCTTCAAGGTTTGAGGGTGCTCGAGATTGGCAGTTCCGCCGCCTTCGCCAATTATCAATCGCCTTGGCGCAATCCAATCCGGTTCGTGCCCCGCACTGCTTCGTGCTAACAGAGCGCTTTCAGCAAGGAATGGATCAGGACATGGCAGGCGAGAAAGTAGCTTTGGTGACGGCTGGCGGCAGCGGCATGGGGGCCGCGGCGGCCAAGCGCCTGGCGGCGGACGGATTCAAGGTCGGCGTGCTGTCCTCTTCCGGCAAAGGCGAAGCGCTGGGCAAGGAACTCGGCGGCTTCGGCGTCACCGGCTCCAACCAGTCGAATGAGGATCTGAAGCGCCTTACCGACGGGGCGGTGGAACGCTGGGGCCGCATCGACGTGCTGGTCAACAGCGCCGGCCACGGGCCGCGCGCGCAGATCATCGAGATCAGCGACGAGGACTGGCACAAGGGCATCGACACCTATTTCCTCAACGCCGTGCGCCCGACCCGGCTGGTGACGCCGGTGATGCAGAAGCAGAAGGGTGGCGTTATCATCAATATCTCGACCGCCTGGGCCTTCGAGCCGAGCGCGATGTTCCCGACGTCGGCCGTGGCGCGCGCCGGGCTTGCCGCCTACACCAAGATCTTCGCCGACACTTATGCCGCCGACAACATCCGCATGAACAATGTGCTGCCCGGCTGGGTCGACAGCCTGCCGGCGACGAACGAGCGCCGCGAGAGCGTGCCGATGAAGCGCTACGGCACGTCGGAGGAGATCGCCGCGACGATCTCGTTCCTCGCCTCGGACGGAGCCGCCTACATCACCGGGCAGAACATCCGCGTCGATGGCGGCATCACAAGAGCCGTATAAGCCGCACGGCCGAGGGACGGCGCCCGGCATAGCCGGCGACATGTCATTTGCTGCGGCGACGATGCAGCAGCAAAAGAACACCCAGCAACGCAACGACGGCGACCACGTTGCCCACAACGTTGTTCCAAAAACGCGCAGGGTCGTCCGCACACGAAATCCAGCTGAGCCTTCCCCGGATCTCTCCGGTCTTCAGGCCGCAAGCAAGGTTATAGATCGCGAAGGCGGCGAGTGCCGCCACCACGACAAAGACGGCGTCGTTTTTGTTGCGATCCATGGAGCACGTCTAGCTGCGTCCGATGAAATTTTGCTTATCGCGTGCGGACGACGCGGGCGGCGCCGCAAGTCATCCGGGTCTGCGGGAATTGAGCACCCACAGAAAGGCTATCGAAGCCACCAGTACGATCGAATTGCCGACCACGATGTTCCAAAAACGTGTCGGATCGTCCGCCAGAGCGACCCAATGCAACTTGCCCCGGACCTCGCCTGTCTTGATGCCGCAGGCAATGTTGTAGATCGCGATGGCGGCGAGCGCCGCCATCAGGACAAACAGGTCGTTGTTCTTGTTGCGATCCATGGAAGCGGCTTTTATCAGCGCTTGGTGAAATTTTGCTTACCTTGGGTAAGACGGCGGCCGGAAAACCGACCGCCGCCCGTTCTCATCTTGACGCAATTCCAGAAGGTTACGGCGAAGGTGCCGGACCTACGCACTTTTCCTGGAATTGCCCCGACTTATTGGTTGATCTCGGGCTCGACGAGCTTGGCCAGGTTGCGCAGCGATTCCTGCCAGCCGAGATAGCACGCCTCGGCGGGGATAGCGTCCGGGATGCCGGCCTGGGTAATGTTGATCTCGGTGCCTACCGAAACCTTCTTCAGGATCACGGTCACCTCGATCTGGCCCGGCAGGTTGGGATCGTCGAAGCGGTCGGTGTAGCGCAGGCGCTCGCTCGGAACCAACTCGACAAATTCGCCGCCGAAGGAATGGCTGTCGCCGGTGGTGAAGTTGCGGAAGGACATCTTGTAGGCGCCGCCGACCTTGTCCTCGAACTCGTGGACCGTGCAAGTAAAACCGTTTGGCGGCAGCCATTTCGCCAGCGCATCGGCCTCGACGAACGCGCGGTAAACCTTCTCCGGCTTGGTCGCCAGGACGCGGTGCAGTTGAATGGTGCTCGGCATGTCTCGATATCCCTTTTCGGTTTGGCTGATCGATGGCCCAAGGACGGTTGGACTCCGGCCTATCCGACAGAAGCTGTCAAATTTTTTCTGCCCGCACCTACCGTGCGCCTTCCAATGCAGGAGCGGATATTAAGCTAGGATCAGGCTGGGCGTCGGCGGCGCGGGCTGGCCGGGCGGAGCTATCTCAAGCGCCGCTTCAGGCGGGCGTCGTTCTCGCGCAGCATGAGCGGACCAAAACCTTGCAAAAATTAAGTAAAATTGAAAACGGCTCGCCTCATAATTGTATTAGGCCTCACTTATTCTATCTGCATAAAATATCGATAAAAAAACCGGTAATTTTCACTGTACTAAATGCTTGTTTTCGGGAACGATACCCCGTGCTGCAAGTTGGTTCGGATCAGGCACTTGAACTTGCAACGAGCCATCCGGGCGGGGCAGCGCGGAAGGAGTGTCCGATGAGTTTCGTTGTCAACGCGGTAGGCGTTCCTCTTTATTATAGCGGGGCTTCCAATCATTGGTTTTCGGCAACGTCCGGACCGACATTCAACGGCAGCAGCGGCAACGACTCCATCTGGGCCACCAGCGGCGTCAACGTCACCATGTATGGAGGCGCCGGCGACGACATCTATTACCTCTATTCGGCGGGCAACAAAGTGGTCGAGAACCCTGGGCAGGGCGTCGACACGATCAACACATGGATGAGCTACACGCTGCCGGACAATGTCGAGAACCTCGTCGTCACCAACGCCCACAACTATGCCTTCGGCAATGCGCTGGACAACATCATCACGGCCACGGCGGGCGGCCAAACGATCGACGGCGGGGCAGGCAACGATGTGCTGATCGATGGCGGCGGCGGCGCGGATGTTTTCATCATCGCGAAGGGCAACGGCAGCGACTCGATCGTCAATTTCGCCTCGAACGATGCTGTGCGGCTCGATGGCTACGGGTTCACATCGTTCGCGGCCATCCACCAGAACATGATCCAAGCGGGATCCAATGTGGTGCTGAACCTCGGATCGGGCGAAATCCTCGAATTCAAGAACACCACGATCGACAAGCTGCAGCCCAACCAGTTCGAGCTGCCGATCGACAAATCCGGCATGACGCTGTCCTTCAGCGACGAATTCAACACGCTGAACCTGCACAACAGCCAGGGCGGCACCTGGGACACCAATTTCTGGTGGGGGGCGCCGAACGGCAGCACGCTCACCCGCAATGGCGAGCTGCAGTGGTATATCGACGCCAATTACGCCCCGACCAGCTCGGTGCATCCGTTCAGCGTGCAGAACGGGGTCCTCACCATCACCGCGGCGCAGGCGCCGGCCGACATCAAGCCGCTGATCAACAATTACGAATACACCTCCGGCATCCTGACCACGCATGACTCCTTCTCGCAGACCTATGGCTATTTCGAAATGAAGGCCGACTTGCCGGAACACGCCGGCGCCTGGCCGGCCTTCTGGCTGCTGCCGGAAGACGGCTCCTGGCCGCCGGAGCTGGACGTGATGGAGATGTACGGACAGAAACCGAATTCGCTGCTGATGACCGCGCACACCAACCAGACGGGCCAGCACACGATGGTCGGATCCACCGTGAACGTCATGGACACCGCCGGCTTCCATACCTATGGCCTCCTTTGGACCCCGGACAAGCTGGTCTGGACCTATGACGGCGTGCAGGTCGCGCAAGCGGCGACGCCGTCCGACATGAACAAGCCGATGTACATGCTGGTGGACCTCGCGATCGGCGGCCAAGCCGGCGCGCCGCCCGACCATCTCGCCACGCCGGCCCAGATGAAGATCGACTATATCCACGCCTATACGCTGGATGAGCTGCAGCAGACCCATTTGAACGTCACGGGCGAGCACGCAGCCTAGGCGGCCGGGATGATGTCGAGGGAGCGAGCTCCGGATGCGATCAGGCAGGCCGGCCTGTGGCCGACGCACCTGCGCAAGGTGTTCCGTCGCGCCATCGCCGATGTTGGCCTGTTCTCGCTGCTCATCAATCTTCTGCTGCTGGTGATCCCGCTCTATCTGCTCCAGGTCTATGACCGGGTGCTGCCCTCCTCAAGCGTCGAGACGCTCGTCTATCTGTCGGTCATCGCGGTCGCGGCGCTCGGTTTCCTCGGCTTTCTCGACGCCGTCCGAGCCGTCTACACGCAGCGCGTCGCGGCGACGGTCAATGACAGGCTTGGCGCCAGAGCGTTCGCCGCTTCGCTCGGCTCCGGCAATGCGCAGTCGCCGCTCACCGACCTTGCCTCGGTCTGCGCCTTCATCCGCTCGCGCGGTGTTTCGGTGCTGTTCGACCTGCCCTTCGCGCCGGTCTTCCTTGGCCTGCTCTACCTTATCCATCCGCTGCTGTTCTGGGTCACGCTCGGCGGCGCCACGCTGCTGGTCATCCTGGTCGTGGCCAACCAGCTTGCTATCGGCAGGAACGATGCGCTCTCGGCGGAGCGTTCGGCCTTGGCCAACCGGGCCGAGCAGGCCTTCGCCCGCAACGCCGAGACGCTGCGCGCCATGGGCATGGTGGAAAACGCCGCGCGCGCATGGGGCCGGCATGTATCGGAGGCGCTTGCCTTGCATGACCGCTCGGCCGGCGCCAACGCGATCTTCAGCGGCGCTTCCAGGGCACTGCGCATGATGTTGCAGCTGGCGATCCTCGGCACCGGCGCCTGGCTGGTGCTCAAGGGCCAGATGACGGCCGGCATGATCTTCGCTTCCTCGCTGGTGTCGTCGCGCGCGCTGCAGCCGCTCGACCAATTGATTGGTTCCTGGCGGCAGCTCGGTGAGGCCAGGCGCGCGTGGACGCGCCTGGGGACCGCGCTCGCGGCGCAGCCGGCAGAGACGCGCAAGCTCGTCTTGCCCGACCCGACCGGCGCGATTTCGGCACAGGATCTTTTCTTCATCGCGCCAAATGCCGCCTTTGGCGCCGAACCGATTCTCAAGCGGTTGAATTTCGCGATTCAGGCCGGCGAGGCGGTGGCGATCGTCGGCCCAAGCGGTGCCGGAAAGTCGACGCTGGCGCGGCTGGTCGTCGGGGCCGCCCGGCCGAGCGGCGGTACGATCAGGATCGACGGCGCGGAGCTCAGGACATGGGACGAAAACCAGCTCGGCCGGCATATCGGCTATCTGGCGCAGGAGGTCGAGCTTTTCCCCGGCTCGATCGCCCACAACATCGCCCGCTTCGACGCGCAGGCGGACGACGCCGCGATCGTGGAAGCGGCAAAGCGCGCCGAGGCGCATGAGCTGATCCTTTCGCTGCGCGACGGCTACCAGACGATGATCGCCGGGACGCTGTCGGGCGGCGAACGGCAGCGGATCGGACTGGCGCGCGCTTTCTACGGCAATCCGCGCATCCTGGTGCTGGATGAGCCGAGCACGCATCTCGACGGCGCCGGAGAGACAGCACTTGAAGCGGTGCTCGCGACGGCCCGCGCCGCGGGCGTGACCACGATCGTGATCACGCATCGCCCTTCGATCGCCACGGCTTGCGACCGTGTGATGGTCTTGCGCGGCGGCGCGATCGAGGCGTTCGGGCCGAGCGCCGAGGTGCTGCGCCAGCCGGGCAAGCAGCGGAACACGGTGGTCACAGGATCGTTCGCGCCGACCATCCGCGCCTCGCACAGCATCGCCACGGGTCCTGGACGATGACGCAGAGCCTCATCCTCGAAAGCCGCCCGCGCACCGACTTCCGGCGAACGGCCGTCGCCGGCTACGCGGCGATCGCGCTGATGGTCGGCGGCTTCGGCTATTGGGCGGCGAGTGCGCCGCTGGCAGGCGCAGTGATCACGCAAGGCACGATCGCGGCGACCGGCGGCAACATCCTGATCCAGCATCGCGAGGGCGGCATCATCAGGCAGTTGCTGGCGCATGAAGGCGACCGCGTGCGGGAAGGCCAGGACCTCATCCTGCTCGACCGGACCGCCGCGGAAGCCGATCTCAACCGGCTGACGAGACAATGGATCGCGCTCAAGGCCAGCGCGGCGCGACTGGAGGCCGAGCGCGACGGCCTCGCCACGCTGGCGCCGATCGCCGAGCCCGCGCCGGCGCCGTTCCAGCAGGAATTCGAAAACCTCATCCGCGAGCAGCAGAAGGAATTCGACGCCAGGCTTGCGCGGTTCCGGTCGGAGCAGTCGATCCTGGCGCAGCGCGTCGCCATGCATCGCGAGTCGGTCAAAGGGCTGAACGCGCAGAAGACGGCCATCGAGCAGCAGGCCGAGGTGGTGAAGAAGGAGCTCGGCATCAAGACCGACCTTCTGAACCGAGGCCTTACCGACCGCAGGGAATATTCGCAGCTTTTGCGCTCGGAGGCCGACCTCGTCGGCCAAGCCGGCGCGCTGGAGGCGGACCTCGCCTCGGCCAGCACGCAGATCGTGGAAGCGGAGGCGCAGACCGAACGCGCGACCACGCAGCGCGTCGAGGAGGCGCTCACCAAGCTCGACGATGTGCGCACCAACCTCGCCGACATCGAGGAGCGGATGCGCGCCGCGCAAGCGGTGCTGAAGCGCACGACGATCACCGCGCCGGCCGCGGGCATCGTCGTCTCCTCGACCTACAATTCGCAAGGCAGCGTGGTCGCGCCCGGCGAAAAGATCATGGAGATCCTGCCCACGACCTCGGGCCTGGTGGTCGACGCCAGGCTGCGGCCGAAGGACATCGACCAGGTGCATGTCGGCCAGCAGGCAAAGCTCCGGCTGTCGGCGCTCAACGCGCGCCTGACGCCGGAAGTCCCGGCCACGGTGAGCGAGATCTCTGCCGACCGGTTGATCGACGAGGCCACCCGCGAACCCTATTTCCGCGCCAGGCTGAAGATCGCCGATGCCCTGCCCCCCGGCGTGAAGGCGGACCAGCTCTATCCCGGCACCCCGGTCGACACCTTCATCAGCACCGGCAACCGGACCTTCTTCGAATATCTGGTGCGCCCGATGATGGATTCCTTCGCACGGGCGTTCAGGGAAAGGTAGGGCAGCCCTTCCGGCCGCCTCGGAACGGCCGCTTTGCGCCAGAACCGTCCTCGCTTCGGCACATAGGAGGAGGAAGTGATGACGAAGAAGATGCGGGCGAGCCCCTGCTCGGGCTCCTCACTCCGGCCGATACAACTCATCCATAGTGAGCTTCGCCATCTCAGTGAACGGCGCCTGTTTCTTCACTCTACCATGCTCCAGGATCACCAGGTCGTCGCAGAACGAGATCGTGCTGCGGTGATGGCTGATGACGATCGTGGTGCGGCGGCCGGCGCGCGACTTCAGCGTCTCGACGATCGCCGCTTCCGAAAGCCCATCCACCGCGTTGGTGGCCTCGTCAAGGATCAATATGTCGGGGTCGCGCACAAGAGCGCGGGCGAGCGCGATGCGCTGCCTTTGCCCGGCCGAAAGGTTCACCCCGCGATAGCCGACCACCGTCTGGTAGCCTTGCGGCAGCGTTTCGATGAAGCCGTGCGCCTCGGCAAGCTCGGCGGCGCGGCGGGCCTCCTCGAACGTCGCCGCGTCCTTGCCATAGGTGATGTTGTCGAGGATCGTACCGTCGACCAGCTCCAGCTCCTGGCTGGCGAGAGCGATGTGGCGGCGCCAGTCGGCCGGGTCGATCTCGCCGAGCGGCGCGCCGTCGACGAGGATCTTGCCTGCATCCGGCTCGACGAAGCGACAGAGCAGGTTGACGATCGTGGTCTTGCCGGCGCCGGAGCGGCCGATCAGCGCCGTCGAGTGCCCGCTCACGATGTCGAAGCTCGCCGCGTGCAGCACCGCCGCGCGCTGCTCCTCATTGGCATAGCTGAAGCTCACGCCCTCGAAGGCGATTTTTTTGGTTAAGGTGGCGAACTGCCGGCTGCCCTCGGGCGGCGGGGGCTTGCCATCGGGATCGAGCAGCCAGGTCACCTCTTCCAGCGAGCCGGAAAGACCCTGCAACTGGCTCCAGGTCATCTGCAAGGCTCTGACATGCGGCTGCAGGCGGTAGAGCAGGATGAGGAAGGCGGCGACCAGCGGGAAACTCAAGCCCGCAAGCCAGGCACCGATCACCACCGCCAGGAACAGCATGGCGTGCAGAACTTCGGTCAGCGGCCCCAGCGCGCCCTGGCGGTTTGAGAGCAGGAAGGCCGCGCGCCGTACGCCGTCGGATGCCTTTTCGAACGCCGCCTTCTCTCGCGCCTCCTGGCCGAAGATGCGGATCAGCCGGCCAGCATGGACGAGATGCAGCATTTGCGAGGCCAGGGCGCTGTTGCGCGCCGAAACATTGCGGCTGGGCGCCCTGAGATGCGCCGACAGCGCCATGTGCGCCGCTTGCACCAGAGCCAGCCCCAGCATCACCAGGAGCGTCATCGGCCACGAGAGCAGCAACAGAAAGGCGAGCAGGATGAGCGCCGCCGAGGCGCTGACGATCGCGCTGAGCATACCCTGGATGGCATCCGACGCCCGCCAGGATTCGCTGGAGATGATGTTGAGCAAACGGCCCGGGCTTTGCCTGAGAAAGAAGGGATAGCCGACATTGAGCAGCCGCTCGGCCAAGGCGCCGCGTATCGCTTGGCTCGCCTTGCCGTAGATATGAGCGGTCAACACCGAATTGGCGAAAGCGAGCAGGTTCTTGAGCAGGATCGAGCCGAGGATCGCGGCCGAAATCGCAATCAGCCGCTCACGCTCGCCTAGCCCAGCGCCGACCTTCTGCAGGAGGGCGGAGAGGCCGGCCATGCCGGTCGTCTCGCCATGGCCCATGATGATGCCAAGCAGCGGGATGATCAGCCCGATGCCGAGCCCTTCGAGCGCGGCACTTGCAAGTCCGAGCACGACGACGACGGGCATCAGGCCGAGCTGACGCCGTCCGAGCGCGCGCTGCAATATCGACAAGATAGGGGCTTTGGGCTCGATCATCGCGCGCCGGCCTCGGCCCTGGCCTCGGTAGTTTCCTGGGCGGGCCGCTCCTGCCGGTCAGGCCGCCCGGCCAGCACCAGGGCCATGAACTTCGCCGCGCCCGCCAGGTTCATCAGCACGATCGGCCAGTGCGACAGGCTGAGTTCCTGGTCGAAGCGCGGACCGCCGAAGAGCTCGCGCGTGGCCGCCCGCGTTGCCCAGTAGAAGTGACGAAGCAGCCACGGGGCGCGGCGCATATGTTTCAGGCAGAGCGCACCGTTGCCGAAATGATAGTCGCGGTGCAGCCGGTCGATCGCCCTGCGGTCACGCCTTCCATGATGGTGAAAGATCGTCATATCCGGCACATATTCCACTGCGATGCCGGCCAGCATGGCGCGCACCAGATAATCCGTATCCTCGGCCGAGCGCAGCGCTCCGCCGGCGCCGAAGCGTTCGTCGAAGGGACCGATGCGGGCGGCGACGTCGCGATGCATGGTCATGTTGCAGCCGAGCACGAAGCCGCCCGGATGGACGGCGCGCGTCAGCCGCTTGCGCTGTTCGCAGCGCTTGATGGTGAAGGGCAGGTCCCCGGCGTCGCCGATCTCGACGCGGCCGCCGCGGATCAGCCATTTCTCGCCGCTCGCATAATGCCGCTCGAGGTCGACGAGATAGTCGCGGTCGAGCCGGCAATCGTCGTCGACGAAGACCAGCACACGCCCGCGCGCCCGCGCCATCCCGGCATTGCGCGCCGCCGCCAGTCCGGGCCGTGGCTCACAGATAGCCGTCAGCGCCATGTCGGACGTCGTGGCGATCCGCGAGAGATAGTCGGCCGTACCGTCGCGCGAGCCATTGTCGACCACCACCAGCTCGGCGGCGAAGGCAGGATGCGTCCGGCAGGCGGCGCGGATCGAATCGATGCAGGACTTCAGCACCGCCGCGCGATCACGCGTGCAGACGATGAAGGAGACCTCAGGCCGCGGGTTCGGGCCGGGAGGCGAGCGTAGATGCTGCAGCAGCGGATGGCGATCGGCGTTCATGCCGCCCCCATCCGATAAGGCGCAAGCACGGACGCCGCCGGCGCGGATTTGAAGCGATAGGCGACGCTGTCCGCGCGTTTGCCAGCCCATATCGAAGCCTGGCTCAGCCAGGGCGCCCAGGCGCCGGCGCGCAGCGCGTATTTCTCGCGGCGGCGGATGACGTCCCACTTCGCCGTCAGCGTCAGCAACTCATGCGCCAACGCCGGCCGCTGCTGGTCGTTGACGAGCTGGTAGAGGAAATAGAACAGGTTCAGCGCGCCGGCCTCGAAGCTCGGCCGCGATGCGGCCGGCAACTCGGCGATCCGCTCCTCCAGGCTGCGGATGAACGCGGCCGCGCGGCGCACGGTATCGAACGAAACATTGTCGCCAATAGCGCGCAGATCCTGCGTTTCGTCCGCCAGCCCCTCGCGCTCGAGATTTTCGCCGACAATCCGGAGGTGCGTGCGCCGCATCTCGCTTGCATGCAAGCTGGTCACGCTGCCGGGATGCAGGCGGTAGACGAGCAGGCTATCCGGCATCAGCGCCGCCGGATAGCGGTCGGCAAGCCGCCGGAAGAGATCGAAATCCTCGGCATGCCGGTAGCGGCCATCGTAATGCAGGTCTGCCTCGCCGATGACCCGGCGGTTGTAGACCACCGTCGGGTGCATGAAGATCGTGAAGAACTTCGACAGCACCGGGAGGAGACCGAGGCCGAACACCGGATCCAGCCTGCCCCGCGCGACGCGGCCGTGCAACAGCGTGTCGACAAGCGAGCCGCAGAAGCCGAGTTCGGGCCGCGCGGCAAACAGCGCCGCCTGGCGCGACAGGCGCCAAGGATAGGCAAAGTCGTCGGCATCCATCCGCGCCACCAACTCGCCCCGGGCTATTGACAGCCCCTCGTTGAGGCTGGCGACGAGGCCGCGATTCTCGCGCGAGATTATGGACACGCGGCCGTCCGCCTTGCGGAAGCGCTCCAGGATTTCCAGCGACCTGTCGGTCGATCCGTCATTGATGGCGATGACTTCGAGCCGGTCGTAGTCCTGCCGCAGGATCGATTGGATTGCAGCGCCGACATAGAGCTCGGCATTGTAGATCGGCAGCACGACGGAGATGAGCGGGCGTATCATTGTCAGCTCCGGTCCGTCGGCTGCAGATCGAGCGCCGCTTTTGCGCCGGGATATGTGGCGCCGAACCGCCGGGTCTCGCTCGGCGCACGAGCGCGTGGCCGCGCGATATAGGGGAAATAGCGCTTGAAGCTGTTGAGCGGCTTTTCGAACAGCACCCAGGACAGCGAGGCGACCATCAGCGTGGCGGCGCCCGCGACCAGGAAGCGGCCCGGCCCCTCCTCCGAGACGTTGAGCGGGATCCACGGCTGCGCCTTTACGGTGTAAGCGAGGAGGATCGCGTGATAGAGATAGACGCCGTAGCTGATGCGGCCGAGGAAAAGCAGCGGAGGCAGTTCGGCCAGCCAGCCGAGCGTGCCGCGAAGGCCGTTCGAGCACATCGAGACGATCGCCACCAACGGCACCAGCGGCAGCACCTGCACCAGGAGCCAGCGCGGCCATTCCCATGTCGAGTTCGCCGGCCCCGGGTCGGACAAGACGACGAGTAGGAAGAGCGCCACGAAGGCCGGCCAGCCGAACCGCATCCAACGCGGCACGCCGGCGCCCCTGGCGCGACGTACGGCAAGCAGCGCGCCGCAGGCAAGCGCATCCATCGAGGCCGGCGGCAGCAGGTCTCGAGCCAGCGCCGGGTTGGCGGCGATCGGCCAGTAGAAGCGGTAGGCGAGCGAGAAGCAGATGAGGCCAATGGTGATCGCCTCGATGCGCCTGCGCGGCGCCAGGAGCACGATCAGCGGCCAGGCGATGTAGAACTGCTCCTCGATGCTGAGGCTCCAGAAATGGCAAAGCAGCCAAGGCGTCCAGTCGTTGCGATGCGCGTACCAGAAGTTCGACAGATAGAGCGCGTGCCAGACGAGCGACGATCCAGCCTGTTCAAGATCGGTGAACCAGACGAAGGCCAGTACCGCGAAATAGGGCGGGAATATTCGGATCGCGCGCCTGGCATAGAAGGAGCGCAGCGCCGATCCAGCCGCGAATTGGTCGGCGTCGCGCGCCTCCAGCAAAAGCCTGGTGATCAGGAAGCCGGAAAGCACGAAGAACAGCCGCACTCCGAGATGACCAAGGAAGGACGTGCCGCCGGGCGCGAAGAAATGCGAATAAAGCACAAGCGTGACGGCAGCAGCCCGGAGCGCGTCAAGCTGGAGGTCGCGACCGCCGGGCATCATTCGCAGCCGCTGGTGCTGACGACATGGCCCGGGCCGCCGGCCGCAACATCCGTGCCGGTCAACGGAAAACGCAAGCGTGCCGACTCCTAAACCATATATTCGCCTACGCTAAAGGACTGCGGCACAAAATGGTGCGGTGCAACACAGAATAGTTATCAGACTGAATGAAAACGTGACCGTTCGTTCCAGGAAATGACACGTATATGCCGCTATTCTGCCTCTTTTGGCGAAGCGGCAGGCTCCAACCAATGCGGATGCATCAAGCTCTTCGAAGCTGCTGGAGAACTGCTCAGACAACGCCACAATGTACCCCGGCGACACACCAAAAGGGGCTACCCTCCTCGCTCCCATCTCTCTGGCTCAATCACCGCCTGTAGACATCGCGGCGGCAATGAAACAATCTTCACTGCGGGAACATAAGCGCGCCGAAGAAGGCGCCTACCTCCGGGTGCGCATGAACAATCGCTGGACCTTGTACGATCCGCGCCTGGCCTGGATGCTGGTTGCACCGGTGCTCTTGCTGCTGATCTTCTTCCTGGTGCTGCCGATCGCGGTGATGGCGGCCTATACGTCCTTCACCTTCGTCACCGCAGGCGTCGAAACCAGCGCGCTGACCACCGCCAACTGGCAGGAATTCTTCACCGACAGTTATTATTCCGGCTTCCTGCTGAAGACGCTGAGGGTCGGCGCGATTACCGCGCTGCTGTGCGGCGTGCTCGGCTACTTCCCGGCCTATTTCATCTGGGCGACGAGCTTCAGGCACAAATGGCTGCTCTTGCTCCTGCTCATCGTGCCGTTCTGGATCAGCTTCACCATCCGCACCTTTTCCTGGATCAACATCCTTGGCGAACAGGGCGTCATCAACGTCGCGCTGCTCAAAATGGGCATCATCAACGCGCCGCTGCCGATGCTCTACAACGAAGGCGCGGTGATCCTGGGACTGCTGCACTTCCTCCTGCCCTACATGATCCTCAACGTCTATGTCAGCCTCGAGGGCATCGACCGAACGTTGATCTCGGCGGCGCGCTCGATGGGCTGCACCAGCGCGCAGGCGTTCCGCGAGGTCACGCTTCCTCTTTCCCTGCCCGGCCTGGCGGCGGGGTTGCTGCTGTGCTTCGTGCTGGCGGCCGGCAGCTATGTGACGCCGCAGCTGCTCGGCTCGGGCCGCGACGCGCTGTTCGGCAATTTGATCTACGACACCATCATGAGCGAATTGAACTGGCCGATGGGCGCAACGCTGTCGATCGTGCTGTTTCTCGTGCTCGGCTTCTTCGCCGCCATCTACACCCGCTACATGGGCATGTCGCAGATCGTCAAAGGGCTTGGCGGATGAAGGCGCGGCGCAAGGAGGAAGGCAGATGGGCCTGGCGGCTGACCGGCTTCGTCACGCTCTGCGTCTACGTCTTCATGTTCGCGCCGATCGTGGCGACCGTCATCCTGTCGTTCAACGCCTCGATGTTCGGCGGCTTCCCGATGACCGGCTTTTCGCTGCAATGGTACGCCAAGCTGATGGGCAATGAAGCGGTGCTGGCCGCCTTCCGCACCTCGCTGTGGATCGCGCTGGTCACTGCCGCCGTCACCACAGCCATCGGCGTCGTCACGGCGTTCGCGCTGGTGCGTTTCGAGTTTCCCGGCAAGCAGGCGCTGAGCACGCTGGTGATCCTGCCGGCGCTGGTGCCGGAAACCATCCTCGGCGTCGGCCTTCTGGTGCTGATCAAGGCGATCGACCAGCCGCGCACGATGCTGCTTCTGGTGCTCGGCCATATCCTTTTAGCCGTGCCCTATGTGGTGCTGATCGCGCAGGCGCGCATGGTCGGAATCCGGCGCGTCTATGAGGAGGCGGCGCTTTCGCTGGGCGCCTCGCGCTTTTCGTCCTTCCGCGAGATCACGCTGCCGCTGCTCATCCCGGCGGTCGTCGGCGGCGCGCTGCTCGCCTTCACCATCTCGTTCGACAACACGTCGGCTAGCCTGTTCTGGCGGCCGGCAGGCGTCGAGACCATGCCGACGCAAATCCTCTCGATGCTGAAAATCTCGATCAGCCCGGAGATCAATGCGCTCGGCACCGTGATGATTGTGGTGACGGTCGGCATCCCGCTGATCGGCGGCCTGCTGATGCAAAGCCTGACAAAACTGAGAAGACGTAGCGAACCCAAGGAGGAAGCACGATGAAACTGACCACCACCAAGCGGCTGGAGCGGCTGCACGACCGCTATGTCAACGGCGATCTCAGCCGACGGACGTTCCTGAGCCTGACCGCGGCTGCCGCGGCCTCGGCCGGCCTCTCCATGCCATGGATGAGCCGGGCGCTTGCCGCGGTCGAGCAGGTGCGCTTCGACGGCTGGGGCGGGACGGTGCAGGACGCGATCGACAAGTTCGCCTTCCAGCCCTACACGGCCAAGACCAAGATCAAGGTGGTCCAGGGCACGTTCGGCGACGAGGACGAGATCATCACCAAGATCAAGACGGCGAAGCCCGGCGACTACCAGGTCATCCATTCCTCGGGCGTCAACTACTACATCAAATACGTCAATGGCGGCCTGACCTCGGAAATCAACGAGGCCAACATTCCCAACATGGTGAATGTGCTGCAGCCGATGATCGAGCCGTTCCGTAAGCTGACGCCGAAGCTTTCGGCCGTGCCTTACGACTACGGCACCACCGGCATTGCCTACAACACCAAGGTGATCTCGCCGGAGGAGGCCAAGGAAAAGGGCGCGGGACTGCTGCTCGACAAGAAATATGCCGGCAAGGTCGGCGGCTATTCCGACATGACGACGCGCGTCTGGTACGCGGCTCTCGCCACCGGACAGGACCCCAACAACCTCAAGGACATGGACACGATCTGGGCCAAGGTGCGCGAGACGCGCGACCTCGCCAAGAAGTTCTGGAGCTCCGGCGCCGAGCTGATGGACCTGCTGTCCAAGGGCGAGATCGTGGTGACCGATGCCTGGTCGGGCCGCGTCGCGGCGCTGCAGGATCAAGGCCACCCGATCGGCTATCTCGATCCGGCCGGCTCCTATGCCTGGATGGAGGACATGCTGATCCTGAAAGGCTCGCCGATGGCCGAGTGCGAGGAGCTGATCAACTTCATGCTCGATCCGGCGACTTCGATCGCAGTGGCCGAAGGCCAGAGCTATCCGCCGTCGCTCGACCCGAACAAAGTCAAGCTGACCGACAAGATTGCGAAGCTGCCGGCATTCGATCCGACCGGTACGATGAAGGCGTTGACCTTCGCCGATCCGACCTACTGGGCGACCAACGAGGACGCCTGGACCAAGCAGTGGAACAGGATCTCGAAAGGTGCCTGACAGCCAGGGCACGACACTCAATCCCCGGCCGGCCTCGACCGGGGCGGAAGGCGCGAGCGCGGCCGCCGGGGCGAACAGCCCCGCGGTCGAGTTCCGCAACATCGATATCGCCTACGGCAAGTTCGTCGCGGTGCGCGATTTTTCGCTGTCGATCGGCAAGGGCAGCTTCGTCACGCTGCTCGGCCCTTCGGGCTGCGGCAAGACGACGATCCTGCGCTCCATCGCCGGGCTGGTCGACATTTCGGCCGGCCAGATCATGATCGGCGGCCGGCGCGTCGACGACGTGCCGATCTACAAGCGCAACATCGGACTGGTGTTCCAGAGCTATGCGCTGTTTCCGCACAAGAGCGTGTTCGACAATGTCGCCTTCGGGCTGAAATATCGCAACGTCGCCAAGCCCGAGATCAAGCGCAAGGTCGGCCAGGCGCTCGACATGGTGCGGCTGCCGGGCAGCGAGAAGAAACTGCCCTCGCAATTGTCGGGCGGCCAGCAGCAGCGCATTGCGCTGGCGCGCGCCATCGTCTTCGAGCCGCAGGTGCTTCTGCTCGACGAGCCGCTCTCGGCGCTCGACGCCAACATGCGCGAGGAGATGCGCGTCGAGATCAAGAAGATCCAGAAGGAAACCGGCATCACCGCCATCTTCGTCACCCACGACCAGGAAGAAGCGCTGTCCATGTCGGACCGCATCGTGGTGATGAATGCCGGCTCGGCCGAGCAGGTCGGCACGCCGGAAGAGGTCTATGAGCGGCCGGCCACCGCCTTCGTCGCCGACTTCCTCGGCAAGGCCAACATGCTGTCAGGCACGGTGAGCAGATCCGACGGGCTGGCAACCGTCACGCTGACCAGCGGCCAGACGATTAACGTCCTGTCACCCAGGCCGCTGCCGCAGGGAAGCGCCGTCACGGTGGTGGTGCGGCCGCAGAAACTGTCGGTCGGTGGAACGAGCGCCAATCGGTTGTCCGGCCGGGTCGTGTCGGCCTCCTATCTCGGCGGCAGCGCCATCTACGAGGTCGACATAGGCGGCAAGGCGAACATCCGCGCCAACGCCCCGATCGACGGCCGCGTGCTGCGCGAAGGCGAAGCGGTCGAACTCGGCTTCGACGCCGACAACTGCGTCTTGCTGGACGAGGCCGGGATGCGGATTTCCTGACGTCGCGACCGCCTTCCCGCAGGCATCGACGGCTGCCACGCATCCGGTTCTGATCGATGCACCACGGCGGCGGCCTTCCGTCGGTCGCGGTGCCTGGAGCGGTTCACCGTTTCACCGAAACAGCGAGCGGGTCCATGTCCTTGCTTTGACGCAATTCCGGACGGAGAACCACCTTGGCGGTCCGTAGGTCTGCCGAGTAATCAGTACGATCCTTGACGGCTATTACAGCTCATTTCTTGGAGAGAAACGCCTTGCAGGCAGGAGTGAGCTCACTGATATGCTGTTTAAGACAGCTTAACCCCTTTGCGTTGTCGACCATCTTGCACAGTCGTTGGGCATCCGCCCTGCATGGTGTTTTGTAAGCGTCTTTCGCTAAAGCGGCGTCGGCGAGGAAAAGCGACATGGAAGCAAGAAGCGCCAGTCCAAGCGATTTCTGTTTGCGCATGATTTAATTCCCCTCTGAAAATGAGCATAGTAACGCAGTCTTATATACGCGACTCCTGATATAATGGGAAGGCAAACAACTTCGTGACGACGCGGTCACCGGATTGGCCGCGAATGTGCCGCCATGCGGCAGCGTGGTCTTGCCTGCGGTCGGATCGAACACCGCCGCGACATCGGCGCGCCCGCCGACGGCACCCACCGGGAAGCCGCCGCCGATGATCTTGCCAAGCGCGCCGTCAGGCCCTGCCGCCACAAGTTCTGCCGCGAAACGATCGACATGAGGTCTAGTCCATTTGGATGATGCTTCCTGGGCCTGAAAGCGTATTTGGTATAAGCGGCCGGAACGGTTTCGAAAAATACAGATTATTCAGCGGTATAAATCAAAACGGAGCGAACTGTTACAACAAGAACCGCAATTCATGCACAGAGCCGCTATGACACGTTCTTGAGCATCGCGAGGAATGCCCAGTAGACAGAGGACCGTGGCCAGTGACGTCCATACATGGATCTTACGAGGAGTTCGAAGACGACCCGCGCCCGGTATGGGTTCGCTTCAGCATGCGCCACTGGAGGTGGAGCGCCGTTCCCGGATGCATCCTCCTCTTGGCGGCGGTATCTCCGCCAGACAACCGCGCCGAAATGCAGCAACAGATCGCGGCGGCGCGAGTCGAACTGGCGTCGACAAAAGCGCAACTGGGCCTGAGTCAGGATGCCGAGCGCACAGCAAGCGCCCAGGCAAGGCTGTTGGCCAGCACCTCCGCAGAGCAGACAAAGGCCCTGAGAGAGGCGAACCAAAGCAACGGAACCCTCAAACTCAATCTGGATGCGGCGCAGCGCGTCATCAAAGACTTGAAGGCACAATTGATTTCTGCAAACGAAGCACGCAACGCCGTGGAAGTGTCCCTGGCCGAGGCAAATCAATCGGTTGCCGAAGAGCGCCATAAGGTCGAACACTTCGAGCACGAACTCGCCATGGCTCGCCAGGCCGGCGAGGCCGATCAGAAACGTGCAAATCTGGCTGCGGCCGAGCGGGCCACCGCCCTAAAGGACCTCCAGCTGGCGGTTGCTGCCGCAAAGCATGTCAACGAGGCATTGGAACTGGAACACACGCGCGCGGTTTCGGCCGCAAGCGATGCCGATGACGCCCGTCGGGAAAGAGACGCTGCGAAGCAGGCATCTGCCGACTTGAGCGCGGCGCTGGAGCAGGAGCGCCAAAAGCTGACCGACATGTCCGTGTTCCTTACCGCTGCGCGAAAGGCGATCGACCTCGTCAAGGCGCAAAGTGCGCGCCGCACAGCGCAGATGGAGCGCGCGCCCGGGACGCGTTCCGCCGCGGTTCCACTTGCCAGCCAGGATGGCCTAGCTGTCCGCCAAACGGGCTTGCAGGATAAGAACAGAGCGAAGATCCCAAGATCACCGAAACGGGTTCTGGTGGCGACGACGATCACTCTCCCCGACGCGTTGCTTCCGACCCCGCCTCGATGATGATGGTCAGGAGTACATTTGGATTGGCACGAACGCATGCCCAGGAGGGGTCCTGAAATGGGCAAATACGTGGCGGTCGCTTTGATGATCGCAGCCGCTACCGGACCGGCGGCCGCCCTTGATGTCGGCGGTGGCGGCAAGGTCGGCGGCATTGGCGTCGGCGCTGGAGTGAGCGCCGGATCACAAGGTGTCTCCGCTGGCTTGGGGGCAAGTGTCGGCGGCTTGGGCGGCGCAAGCGTTGGCGCGTCGGTGAGCTCAGGCGGCGTCAGCGTTGGCGCGTCGGCAGGCGCAGGAGGGACAAGCCTTGGCGCGTCCGCGAATGCTGGTACCGGATCGATCGGCGCGAGCGTTTCGACGGGTGACGCTGCAGGCAGCACAAGCGCGGGCGTGTCGACGGGTGCCGGCACCGCAACGTCAGGCACCAGGGACACCGCGCCCCCCGACAACCCCACCGTTTTCTCCGCCAAAAGCGCAACAACCGCGATCAGCCTACCATCCATCCTCAAACCTGCCAGCGCACGTGGCGGGGAGTTCGGGCGGTTTAGAGCGGGCTATCCTTTTGCGCCCCTTGTATCGCTGAAACCGAAGCCAGGCACGCCGCCCAAAGTCGTCAGCGCTTGCCGCGCGGCGATCGTGTCGGCCGCGACGCCGCTCGGTGCTGTGCGCGTATACGCGGTCAGTGCCGGTCCGATGCGCCAACGCAGAGCCGGTCTGGCGGCGCCGATCGAGGTGCGAATAAACTATGCGCTTCCAGGCGGTTTCCAAGTGCGACAAGCGAAAGTTCTGTGTCGCTTTGGTGCGACGGGGAAGGTTATCGCGGTGACATAGAAGCCAGCTTGCCGAAATCGTGCGCAGGGACCGCTATCTGGCAACGTCACTCGCCGCCGCCCGGTTCGGGTGCCTCAGATGGGTCGGCGTGATGCCGGCCTGCTGGCGGAAGACGCGGCTGAAATGGCCGGCATTGGCAAAGCCGCAGCGATAGGCGATCTCGCCGATCGCGAGGTCGCTGCCTTCCAGCAGCGATCTGGCATAGTGAACCCTGAGCGCCAGATAGGCGGCCATCGGGCCGATGCCGAGCTCGGCGCCGAACAGGCGCTCGAGCTGGCGGCGCGAGCAGTTCTGCCTGGCGGCAATCTCGGCGATCGGGATCGGCTCCTGAAGATTGCTTTCCATCAGGAGCAGCGCCCGCTTCACCGCGCGGCTCGCGGCCGATGGAAAAAGATCGCCGACCGGCTGCACGTCGCGGCTGGAGCGGATGCGATCGAGCACCAGGATCTTGGCCGCCTTTTCCGCTGCCTTCCGGCCGATGAACTGCGAGACGAAATAGCCGGCGAGATCGGCCGCTCCCGTGCCGCCGGCGCAGGTGGCGCGGCCGCGGTCGACGGAATAGAGGCTGTCGGCATGGGCGTTCACATCGGGGAACTCGGCGCGAAAATCCTTGATGTGGAACCAGCTGACCGCGGCGCTGTAGCCGTCGAGCAAACCGTAGCGCGCCAGCACGAAGCTGCCGGTGCAGAGCGCGGTGAGCGGCACGCCCTTCTGCGCGGCGCGCAACAGGAAGGCCTCCTTTTCCGAACTCAGCTTGCGGCTGGTGTCGAGCAGGCCGCCGACCACCACGACATTGTCGAAATCCTCGGGATTGCCCATCGCCTTGGTCGGCAGCAATTCGACGCCGCAGCTGGCGCGGATCGGCAGGCCGCGCTCGCCGACGATCTCCCAGTCGAACTCGATCCTGCGGCTGCGGTCGCCCTCGTCGCCGGCGAGCCTCAGCGTGTCGATGAACAGCGACAGCGGCGACAAGGTGAAATCGCGCACCAAAAGAAAGGCGAACTTCTTGGCCATTCGTTTTTGGAACTATCCCTTGGTCATCTTCATCGGCTCGCGAACCACCGGAAGGCCGTCCGAGACGTCCATCAATACAGCGGCGATCCATCTTCGACCATCGCACGCCACCGGCGACCTGTAGCGTGTCGGCCGGCGCACTCCAACGCGGATTGCAGACTGGATCAACGGTATCTAGATCATTAACCGAAGAGTTATGTATATTTATTTCCTGCTAATGTATTGACATTTTTCTACCAGCCATCGCAGTATATTCGAGTCTTCTGGGGGCTAATGACATGTTATGGCGCCGCGTTGCCGCGCTTTTGTTTTGCGCCGCAAATGCATCATGCACGACTACACCTGTAATCGAGACCGTGACCGGTTTTACGGCAACTGACATAGCGCGCAAGACGCGGTGCGAGTTGCGAGACGCGTTTGAAGACAAAGTCGCCGCCTGGTTTCTCTCTGATCAGCTCAAGAATGATCGATACGCGCGCAGCGTAGCGCCACTGCTAAGAGACGACACGATTTCACTTGCGAATGTCGATTTCAAAAGCTTGTCTCCAACCGCACGGAAATACCTGGACTATTTTATGGGCGCGGCAGTCGCCTACGATTTCTCGCTGAATATCACAGAAACGAACGACGCGAATGCCTCCGTGGATCTGCTGGGTCGCCTGACGGGGAACCAAATCAAACTCGGGATTGGAGCTGGCGTCGATCGCACCAGGCGCCATGAGCAAACATTCTACCTCGTCGAAACTTTTGACCATTTGACCAGGCAGGTTGACTTTGACTACTGCAATCCAAAAAAGAAGAAAAACAAGAATTATTTCAATAAAGATCCAAACTTTATGTATCCTATCGCTGGTCTTATAGGAGTCAAAAAGCCTCTTGATGAATTTGTCGACTTATCACTTTTTGCTTCTTTGGACTCAAAAGACAAGGGTCCACCTACATTGACGTCCGCTCTTGAATTCACTACCAAGATTTATGGCAATGCTACGCCGGGGGTTGTTGCGGAGCCGGTTCTGAGTGATTCTTCGGTCGAGTTCAAAAATAGCCGCGAAGACGTCCATAAGGTCGTGCTCGCCTTTTCGATCCCCAACCCACCGTCCTTCGAGGCCATGGCAAACGATGGACGATTTGTCGTATCCGCCGGAACTTTCGCTGAAAAGGCGGCTGCCGGCGCAGCTAACAATTTCATCCTGCGGACAGAATTCAACAGGACCACGATCGTCATAGATCGTTAAGCCAAACAGGAGGAAGCCATGGCGAAATCGAAACCGAAGGACAATGACGATTTAGAGCACCTCGGCAAAGACTTTGTCGTGCCGGTGAGCGGCTTCATCGACGCAGTTCTCGATGCCGCTTATCGCCGTAATATCGAGGAATTGAAGCGCGTTTTTACAGGGATAAACCTGACTGTCAGCGAACAGGTAGGGATCGACACACTTGTCCTGCTGGGCAAGTTGAACCGAGCTCCGCAAACGGCGGCATTCAGGGCATCCCTCGCCACTGACGGATGCAGCGACTATGGATGTACTCGCGCATGATCCCTGCGCGGCGCGTTAATCAGCTTGCGGCGGCTTTAGGCTTTCTACCACCGAGCTCCTGCCGGTCCCTTCGCCTGCAGAGCCGCCCTGTCATCGAGCCAATCGCTATCCTTGAATAGCGTTTTGGACCATTGCATGATTCCTCGTGCGCGCTTTCGGCGACCCCAGGCGTCGCAATCCGGCACGGCGCCGTCATCGCCGGACCTTCATCGAAAGCAGCGGGGCCATCGGGCGATGACGATCATCCATCAATTCACTGTGTCGGAAGGGCAGGAATGGGTGCTGCCGGTCGACGACGGCGATTACGAGGTGTTCTTCGGCCTCGACGGACGCTCACTCGAGGGCTGGCAGCCGCCGGTGATGCGGCGTGTCGAGGAAGGCGAACGGCACTATTCCGATTTCCCGTGGCTCGGCGAGCATGCCCCGCTTTTGCGCCGGCCGGCCGTGGACGCGCTGGCCGCGACGCTTCGCCCCTACGGCGAGTTGGTCCCGCTGCGCGGCGAGAAGGTCTGGCTGCTCAATGTCACGCATGTGATCGACGCGCTGGATGAGGCGCGGTCGCAGATGGTGCGGTTCGAGGACGGCGACATATTGGCGATCAAGCGCTACGCTTTCGACGCGGAGAAGATTGGCGGCGCGGAAGTGTTCAAGCTGCCGATGCGGGCTTCCCCGGTCTTCGTCGATGACGTGTTCGTCGAGCGGGTGCGCAAGGCAGGACTGCGCATGGTATCGTTCAAGCCCGTATGGACTTCGGGAACGGCAGGTTGACAGCTGACTGACGGGCGCCGCTTGGAGCGCGGCGGGCAGGCATGGTATCGCAATGCCGGGAGGTGGCGATGCGTGTGATTTTCCGATGTGATCCGATGCTGGCGGAGCATTTGCCGCGCCCGGTGCCGGCGCGCGGCGTGTTGCCGGACTGGCTGCGCACGATGCCCGCCACCGCCTATTCGGCGATCCACGGCCGCGATATTCGCACGCTCAAGCAATGCCCGCCGGTGGTCGACGCGATGACCTACGGGTTCATGATCCTGCTGCCCTGCGACGTCATCGTCGACCAGGGCAAGTTTTCCTGGGACTGGAAGGTTTCGGAACCCGCCACCGCGAACCATCCGCGAGCGCCGCTGAGCTTCCACACGCCGGGGCAGCTCGCGGGCAGCCCGTTCGCCTGGCCTGGCCAGGCCGCGCTCAAATTCAACAGCTTCTGGACCATCGAGGTCGAGGATGGCTGGTCGCTCTACGCGACGCACCCGGTCAATCGCGAGGATCTTCCCTTCAGGCTGGTGACCGGCCTGGTGGATTCGGACCGGTTCAGCGATGGCGGCATCAATTTCCCGGCGATCTGGAAGGAGCCCGAATTCTCCGGAGTGCTCCGCAAAGGAACTCCGGTCGCGCAATGCTTCGCGGTTCCGCGGGCCGCGCCGCGGCTGGAATACGAAGTGTTCGACGAAAAACGCCAGGCGGCCTATGCGCGGACGGTCGCGGATGTCCTGTCAACGCCGGGCGTCTACCGCAAGCGGTTCCGCGCCAGGCGCGGACGCTCCACCGGCGAGTGAAAGACGCAGCGCATCCTCGTCGAGCCAGAGCCGGCCGCATGGCGCGGAGGTGAGCGCCATGGCGATGACGCCGAAGGTGGACGGGGCGAGACGATAGGCTCGCGAATAGGCCGCCATCGCCCCCGCGAGGTCGCCCATCTCCTGCAGGACGACACCGAGATTGACCGCGGCTTCCGCGGCGTCCGGGCTCATCTCCAGCACATGCCGGTACGCCTCGGCGGCGGCGGCGAACTTGCGCATGTCCTGGCGCACGAGCCCGAGGTCGAACCATTGGGCCGGATGCCCGCCGCCGGCGACGGCGCGTCCGAGGAAGCCTTCCGCCTCGGCAGGCACGCCGCGTTGCCAGGCCAGGCGTCCGAGGCGCGCCATCGCCTCAACGGATTTCGGATCGCTTTGCAGGACCTTTGTCCAGGCCGCGCCAGCGGCGGAAGCATCGCCCGCCTGATCGAGGGTGCGTGCCCGCTCGAGAAGGATTTCCGCCTGGGACGACCGCCTCGCGGCGCGATCCAGGAACTGCAACGCAGCGTCGAACCGTCCCTCAGCCCGGGCGATCCTGCCTGCCAGGATCAGGGCGGGAACATTGTCCGGACGCGTCGCCAGGCTCGCCTCGATGCGCGCCCGGGCTGCCGGCTGGTCCGCCCTGGCGAACAATACGGCCGCCAGAAGATGGCAAAGCGCGGAATCGCCTGGGTGCCGCTTCAGGCCAAGCTCGCACAGGTCCATCGCCCGGGCGTGGTCGCCGGAGTTGAAGGCGGCCACGGCGCGGCGAACCAGATCCTCGCTGCTGGCTTGACCGGTGCTGGTCACTGAATTTGAAGCTCCTCTGTAGTGGCGCGGACGCCCGGCTCAACGCAGGCGCGTGGTTCAGGGGCCCAGGCTTGGAAGATTGGGCCAGGAATTAGGGCCAACCTGCCTGACTTGGATGGTGCAATGCACGAACGGGATGGCCATTATAACCAGACGCTTTATAACGGGCGATCCGATTATGACCACCAAGGGGAGACGATGCGTTACATACGTCCGCTTTCAATCGAAGATGCCGTTGGCGAGCTCGCCAAGGCAGTAGGCCCGGCCGCTATCCTGGCCGGGGGCAGCGACCTTTTGGTGAGGATGAAGGGCGGCTTCATCGAGCCCGAGCTGATCGTCGACATCAAGGCAATCGGCGGCCTGGCCGACATCGCCGAGACGGCCGACGGCTTTCGGATCGGCGCTGCCGTGCCCTGCGCGGTGCTGGGCGAGAACAAGGCGCTCAAGCAGGCGTGGCCCGGCGTGGTCGAGGCGGCCAACCTGATCGGCTCCAAGCAGGTGCAGGGACGCTGCACCATCACCGGCAATCTTTGCAACGCCTCGCCGGCCGCCGACAGCGTGCCGGCGCTGGTCGCGGCCGCGGCACAAGCAGTCGTCGCCGGGCCTTCGGGCAAGCGCACGATCGCCGTGGAAGCCGTGCCGACCGGACCCGGCCGCACGTCTCTGGCCAAGGGCGAGATGATCGAGGCGATCCTGCTCGACAAGCGGCCTGAGCATGCGGGCGACGCCTATCTGCGCTTCATTCCGCGCACCGAGATGGACATCGCGGTGGTGAGCGCCGGCGTCAACCTGACGCTGGACGAGAAGGGCGCGATCAAGACCGCCCGCGTGGCGCTCGGCGCCGCCGCACCCACGGTGCTGCTGGTCGAGGA
This sequence comes from Mesorhizobium sp. B1-1-5, assembly GCF_006443065.1. Lineage (NCBI taxonomy): Bacteria > Pseudomonadati > Pseudomonadota > Alphaproteobacteria > Hyphomicrobiales > Phyllobacteriaceae > Mesorhizobium > Mesorhizobium sp. B1-1-5. The sequence goes on from NZ_VFWS01000006.1 coordinate 87,184, forward strand.
AGCCGGGCAGGTGCTGATCGGCTCGAAGCTCGACGAAGAGACGCTGGAGCGGCTGGCAAAGATCTGCTCCGGCGCCTGCCGTCCGATCGACGACAAGCGCGGCACCATCGAATTCAGACGGAAAGTCGCGGGCGTGCTGGCACAGAGAGCCGCAACGACCGCCTACAAGCGTGCGGGAGGCAAATAATGGCCGGTATAGCTATATCAACCACGATCAACGGCGACGCCGTCGAATATCTGTGCCAGCCCGACGAGACGCTGCTCGACGTGCTGCGCGACCGTCTGGGGCTGACCGGCGCCAAGGAAGGCTGCGGCACCGGCGACTGCGGCGCCTGCAGCGTCATCGTCGACGGCAGGCTGGTCTGCTCCTGCCTGGTGCTGGGCGCCGAAGCCGAGGGCCGCAAGGTCGAGACCATCGAAGGCATGGCGCATGGCGACCAGCTGCATCCGCTGCAGCAGAAGTTTTTGGAGCACGCGGCCTTGCAATGCGGCATCTGCACGCCGGGCTTCCTGATCGCGGCCAAGGACCTGCTGGAGAAGAACCCCTCGCCCACCGAGGAGGAAATCCGCTTCGGGCTCGCCGGCAACCTCTGCCGCTGCACCGGCTATGACAAGATCGTGCGCGCCGTCCAGGATGCGGCCCAAGTGATGAAGGGAGCGTAATCCATGAACTTCGATCCGCGCTACTCCGGACGCAATTTCTCCTCGGTCGGCACCCGGCCGATCCGCCCCGACGGCGTCGACAAGGTGACGGGACGCGCCCGCTACGGCGCCGACTTCAACATGGCCGGACAGCTGGTTGGCCGGGTGCTGCGCAGCCCGCACGCGCATGCGGTGATCAAAAGCATCGATACCTCGAAGGCGGAAAAGCTCGCCGGCGTGAAGGCGGTGATCACGGCCAAGGACCTGCCGGACCTCACTGACGGCGATGCCGCCATGTACGACATCCTCGACAATTCGATGGCGCGCAAGAAGGCGCTCTATGACGGGCATGCGGTGGCCGCGGTCGCGGCGATCGACGCCCGCATTGCCCGCCAGGCGCTGAAGCTGATCGAGGTCGACTATGAGGTGCTGCCGCATGTCACCGATGTCGACGAGGCCGCGCACCACCACGCGCCGCTGATCAACGACCAGGTCTACACCGAGGGGCTGGAGGAAAAGCCGGCAAAGCCCTCCAACGTTACCAAGCGCACGCAGTTCGGCCATGGCGATGTCCACAGGGGTTTCGCCGAGGCCGATTTCATCGTCGAGCGCTCGTTCAAGACCGAGCAGACGCATCAGGGCTATATCGAGCCGCATGCCTGCGTGGCGAGCGTCAACCCGGACGGCACGGCGGAGCTGTGGGTGTGCACGCAGGGCCATTTCGTCTACCGCCAGCATTGCGCCCAGCTGCTTGGGCTCGAAGCCTCGAAGCTGCGCGTCACCTCGTCGGAGATCGGCGGCGGTTTCGGCGGCAAGACCCATGTCTGGGCCGAGCCGGTGGCGCTTGCCTTGTCGCGCAAGGCCGGCCGCCCCGTAAAGCTGGTAATGACCCGCGACGAGGTTTTTCGCGCGTCGGGCCCGACCAGCGCCACTTCGATCGACGTCAGAATAGGCGCGAGGAAGGACGGCACGATCACCGCGGCGGAAGCGACGCTGCGCTATAGCTGCGGCCCCTATGCCGGCTCCTGGGCCGAGATCGGCGCCATGACGGCGTTTGCCTGCTACAAGCTCGAGAATGTCAAGACGGTCGGCTACGAAGTGCTGGTCAACCGGCCCAAGACCGCGGCCTATCGCGCGCCCTCCGCGCCGATGGCCGCCTTTGCCGTGGAAAGCGCGGTGGACGAGCTCGCCAAGGAGCTCGGCATGGATGCGGTGGACTTCCGCATCAAGAACGCCGCGCAGGAAGGCACGCGCTCGTCCTACGGCCCGGTCTACGGACCGATCGGCATCGGGCCGACGCTGGAGGCGGTGAAGAGCCATCCGCATATGAAGGCGCCGCTGAAAGCCAACCAGGGGCGCGGCATGGCCTGCGGCTTCTGGTTCAATTTCGGCGGCCAGACCTGCACGGATCTGAACATCGGCATGGACGGCACGGTCTCGCTGGCCGTCGGCACTGTCGATGTCGGCGGCTCCCGCGCCTCGCTGTCGCTGGTGGCGGCGGAGGAGCTCGGCATCGACTACTCCAACGTCAAGGCGATCGTCGCCGACACGTCTTCGCTGGGCTACAACGACATGACCGACGGCAGCCGCGGCACCTTCTCCTCCTCGATGGCGACGATCTCGGCCGCCCGCAACGCGATCAAGATCCTCAAGGATCGCGCCGCGCAGATGTGGGACATCCCGGTGGAAGACGTGACCTGGGAAAAGGGCCACGCCATCGCCAAGGGCGAGAAATACGGCAACCTCTCGCCGCTGTCGCTGAAGGACATCGCGGCCAAGTCGGGCACGACCGGCGGCCCGATCGCCGGCCATAGCGAACTCGTCGCCGACGGCGCCGGCGTCTCCTTCGCCACCCATATCTGCGACATCGAGGTCGATCCCGAGACCGGCGCGACCAGGGTGATCCGCTACACGGTGGTGCAGGACGCCGGCAAGGCGGTGCACCCGACCTATGTCGAGGGCCAGTACCAGGGCGGTGCCGCGCAAGGCATCGGCTGGGCGCTCAACGAGGAGTATATCTACGGCAAGGACGGGCGGCTGCAGAACGCCGGCTTCCTCGACTACCGCATCCCGGTCTGCTCCGACCTGCCGATGATCGACACGCAGATCCTGGAAATTCCCAACCCCAACCACCCCTACGGCGTGCGCGGCGTGGGCGAAACCTCGATCGTGCCGCCGCTGGCGGCGATCGCCAACGCGGTGTCGAACGCGGTCGGCGTGCGCATGACCCACATCCCGATGTCGCCGCCGCGCATCCTGGCGGCGCTGGAGGCGGAGCGGGAAGGCTGATGCCGAAAAGCGCGAAGCGGTTTTCGGCTCACATCCCCGCCCGATGAGGAGCCGGGCCTGATGGTCGAGGTCACCCTCTGGGGCTCGCTCAGCGCCGTCGCCGGCGGCAAGGCCAAGCACGAGATCGAGGCCAAGGACATAAGGGAGCTGTTCCGCAAGCTTGCGGAACAGTATCCCGGGATCGAGCCCTGGATCGACCGCGGGATCGCGGTGGCGATCGATGGGACGATCTACCGGGATACGTGGAGCAAGGAACTGCCGGAGGGGGCGGAGATATTTTTGCTGCCGCGGCTGGCTGGAGGGTGATGGGGACGCGCGGCCCCATAGGCTCTGCGCGCGGGAGACCAAAGCGTCCTGCGTTCGGATGGCTATAATTTAGCGTAAGCTGATATAACAATGTCAGCCGGCGCCCTGCGTCTAGTCCGTTCCCCCGCCGGTCAGGCCCGGCTCGTGGGCACCCCCCGCTTTCGAGCTGGGCCGCTCATGATTATCGGGCGGCTATCGGTTTGGCCGGTCTTCGCGCACAACGTTGTAGAGAAGAAGCCCCGCAGTCAAAGACACAATGGCGCCGACCATGTCGTGGCCGGTCAGGCCCGAATAATACACAAAAGCAAATGCCAACTCGGCCATGATTCCACCTGAGTGTGTGATCCTTGCTGAGAGAACTTTTAGGGTACGCTAATGTTCCCATAGACGGCCATCAGATCGTTACGGTTTGCCGCTGTGCTCGGAGCCGACTATCGCCTCCAGGATCGCCTCGTATGCGCTTCCGACTTCCTCTTCAATCTCCTCCTCGGCGATACCTGCCGCCCTGGCATCGGCGAACAGCTTGGTCGTCAGCTCGGCAACCGAGACGACGTCCGCGCCCACATTGCCGCGCATCACGTTATCGGTGATCCATCTGCCGAAGAACTCCGCGCCACGCTCGCTCATTTGCCCTGCTCTTTCAGAAAATGAGCTTCGCGAAGGAGCGACCCCCAGTCGGTTCCGATTGTCTCGATCAGCTCGCCGGCCTGCTCCTGGGTGATGCCGGTTTCCCTTGCCAGGCGTCCTGCAAGCAGTTCGAAGACAGCCTGGTCGCTCTCCCCCAAACTGCCTTCGCGATGCTGCAACGCCTCGAAGATCACCTCGAAAACGCTGTCGATTTCCTCGTTGATCTCGCTGGCCGCGATGCCTTCGCGCTCGGCCGCCTTGATCATTTCGTCGGCCAGGTCGGCAACTGCGACGGGGTCATCCGTCATCACGTTTGGCAGATGCTCCGCGATCCATCGGTCGAAGAAGTCGAGACCTCGCCTGCTCATGTGGCCATAAGCGCGCGGCCAACATTAGGTTCCGCTGATGAGGCCCTCTCTCCGACTGAGGTCCCATTCGCCAGCGCATTGGTCCGTCGCGTGAAACATAAGCCCTGCGATCTCATTAGGGCTGCGCTGACGAGCAATCAGTCCCTTCATCGTCAGTTGGCTGGATCGCCCGCCACCTGCCCCAGGTGGTGGGCATCCGCAGAAAGAACAGGGGCTCGGGACAGAGGTGGACAATGTCGATTTCCGAGGAGTTGCGGGACGTGAGTCTTCGCTATGAATGCCCGAATTGCCGCCGGCCGATCATCAGAAACGGTTCATGGTTCAAGTCGGTGAGCACCTTCCGGTGCGATGCCTGCAAGACCAAGCTCAGGCTTGGCTATTCGGCCAAGCTGGCGCTTTTCGAACGCCACGGCAAGGCGGCGTTTTCGGGGGGTGTGTGACCTATGCGGATGAGTGCCCGCGAACCTTTTGCCGAGCAGCAGCTTCCTTTCCGAGAGCGGTGGGAGATGCCCCCGACGGCCGTAAACGACAACAGCGCGCTCCAACACGGCGATCTTTCCAATCTCGTCCCGGCCGATGACGGCCTTGCAAGGATCACCGCGAAAGCGGAGCGGATGGGCATTGCAGCGGCCGTAGTCATCAGCCTTTTCATCGGGCCGGTCGTGTTCACGTGCTTGATGCTGAGCGTGTGGAACGCGGCGTTGGAGAATAACGGAGGCAAGCATGATCGAGACTTCCAGGATCCTGGAAACCAAGGTGGCGGGCCTGCAAGACAGGCTGCGGGAAGCCAAGCTCAGCATGGATGACATGCTGGCCTTTCAAAAGGTCGCGGACGTGCTGGACAATGGCCATGGCGGCATCGACGTCGACGACCTGATCGCGCTTTCGTTTGTGGTGGAGGATGAAGGTTGAGGACGTCGCGGGGCCGGCCCAAGCTGGTTGAAGTCACCCTTTAGGGCTCGCTCAGCCCCGTTGCCGGAGGCAAGGCCGAGCACGAGATCGAAGCCAAGGACATAAGGGAGATGTTCCGCAAGCTGGCGGAACAGTATCCTGGGATCGAGCCGTGGATTGATCGCGCGATTGCGATCGCGATCGACGGGGTGATCTATCGGGATACGTGGGGGAAGGAGCTGCCGGAGGACGCGGAGATATTTCTGCTGCCGAGGTTAGCTGGGGATAATCGGGCGCTGGCGGAAGGTTGTGGCCAACGCAACCACAAAAATCTACGGATCTCCCGGCCTTTGGCGCGCCCGACGGCGAGCAGATCGCGCACCGCCATTAGCGCGCTGCTATCTACTCACGTCCGAGTTCGATGCCATTCGTTACCTCCGGTGTATTGCACACCTGAATTCATTCACGATTGTTAATAGATTTTGCCTTGCAGAATATTGTTCTGCAGAGGAATTCTCTGCTCGACTCTCCGTTAGTTGGAAGAGATGTTCAGTCAGATTGATGTAATCGCGCATGTCAAGATTTTCTCGGACCCGCTTTACTCGGTCTTCAAGAAGGTAACCGAAATGCCTGATTTAGTGGTTCGAAAAAGCACGTTACGCCACTCTACCAAACCAGCCTAGGCAATTGACTTTTTACCCGGTTTGGATTTTGCTCGCAGAGTCCAGCGGGATAGCGAATGGAGGACTGAGTGGCCACGTTCGAAGAAAAGAAAAAAATCTTAGCACCTTTGATCAAAGCGGTCTGTCTACTTTTAGATGACGACGATTTCGTCAAAACCAACCCAGGTGAACCCGTTTTGACTAGCGAGTTGTTCCACCACATGTATGATCTTTACCCAGGCCTCCGAGTTAGTCACCTTTACGAACGCCGAGAAAACATTCGAAAGCGGCTCAGCTACATGAAAAACGGACACCTCAAGGAGGCCGACATAATTCCGACATTGTAGTACACCGGGTCGGCGCCAAGGAGGACAACCTGCTGGTAGTCGAGGCAAAGCGACATCCGAAGGTAGATGACGGAGACGATGTGTGGAAGTTGGAAGGCATGACCGCCGAAGGGCCTTACCACTACACGCTCGGCGTCCACATCACATTTCAAGTTCCCAAGAAGATCGCGACTCAGTGCATAGTATATTCCGAAGGCCATATCGATACCGAAACCACGGAATGGCTTAAGGGAGCTCTACCTCCAGTCGCCTAATGGCTGAAAGAAATGTGCATAGTGGCAAGCAAGATGGGTCACAAACGTTGCGAACATCAGCGTCGACATGCAAATGTCTTGACAGAATCATCGGGTGGTGGGAGCAGATGTATAGCTTACGTGGGAAGCACTGTTCGTGCTTGGTCCGACGTTCCGTCAGACCTCAATTGATTGCTAGGTTTTATCCGGTGTGGAACAACGAGGTGTTTAACCGCCTTGTCAGGCCGCTCCGCTCGGTAAAACCCCTCGTTCTTCCACACCTCCAAGGGTAAGTGATAGCCGGAGGGGACATAGTCGACTTAGTCGACCGGATCGACCTCGGTACGGTCCATGTTAAAGCGCCGAGTTCGCTGATCTTTCTATGCGGCGGAAAGACAGACGTAACTCAGCCTAAGCCCGTTTCCCTACGGGAGGCTTTCACGCGTATTTATACCACGCCTGACTTGCGACCGTACTACACCATCATGCCCGAGGACTTCAGAATCTTCCCCCCTCATGGGCAATATAGAGACATCCTGAGTTTCGAAACCGAGTTCGCTGAGATCGTTGACTTGGTAATCGTCTTCTCCGAGAGCAATGGTAGCTTTACCGAACTCGGTGCTTTCGCGATGATTAAGGAAATCGCTGAGCGTCTGCTCGTGGTGATTGACGATGAGAGTTACAATGCGGACTCATTTATCCGGCTTGGCCCAGTCCTTTACCTTCAAAACAATATCGGTCAGTCATCTGTCTGCGTCGTCGATCGCAACGACATCAACATTAAAAGCATCCGGGATGTAGGTGACCTGAACCTTGGGGTATTCGAAAATCGCATTGTGACGGCGATTAATGCTCGGAAGAGCGAGGTAAAGGAGCCAACCACTTTTGACCCCGAAAGGCCGGGCCACATTATTAAACTTGTTGTCGGCCTCATCCAACATTACTCGGCACTGACATTTGCGGAAATCGCGGAGCTGGTAGGTCCATTTCAGGTCAACCTAAAAGCGGGAAAGCTGGATGACTATCTTCTCTGCGCGATAAACGCAGAATGGATCAAGAAAGATCGAAGGGGTTTTATCGACTACTATTGTGCCACACCCAATAAGGGGAACGCGATCGAATACAAGCTGAAAAAAGATGCTTCTGTCGAGCCGCGAGACCGGTGGCGGGCACAGATAAGCGAGTACTGGAAGGCGTATGATGACGCTCGATTTAGTGTGATCCAGGCTGCATTGAAGAGCGTTGCCAGATGAGTATCGTCGACACTCTATCAATCGAATCGGGACTGGAAGTATCACTCGTCGAGCGGATCATCCGCAACGCTCCCGTCAGGTACAAAACGTATCAAATTCCCAAGCGCTCTGGCGGCACTAGAACGATTTCCCAACCGGCGCGCGAGGTAAAAGTGCTCCAGCGGTCGCTGAGTGAGGTATTGCTCCGCCTTTTGCCTGTGCACGAAGCAGCGATGGCATACCGACCGGGAATGTCTATCAGGGACAACGCCTTGCGCCATGCTGGAGATGGGCCGATCCTCAAGATGGACTTCAAGGATTTCTTTCCATCGATCAAAACCCATGATTGGGTTCAATACTGCAAAGAAACTGGCGCTCTGACCGACCCTGGAGATGTGCGGGTAACCACTCTTTTGCTGTTCCAGCGCCCAAAGGGCAGCACCACCTTGCGCTTGGCTATTGGCGCCCCTTCATCACCATTCGTCTCAAATGCCCTGCTTTACGAGTTCGACGAGCGCATCACCGCCGCAGTCGCAAGAGATCACGTTATCTATACGCGGTATGCCGACGATCTAACTTTCTCCGCACCTAGGACGGGTTACTTAGTCAACGTGGAGAAGATGGTTCAAACTACGTTGGCCGGACTGGAGTACCCTAAACTGCTCATCAACGCCCAAAAAACGACCCGCATCACTAGGAAGTATGGTCGGCGAGTCACAGGCCTGACGCTCACTAATGATGGCGGTGTCTCAATAGGCCATGAGCGCAAACGCATCCTTCATGCGCAAGTTCACAACGCCACGAAAGACCTGCTCGACAAGGACCAGATCGCTGAATTGAAGGGCATGCTCGGTTTCGTAAACAGTGTCGAACCGCAGTTCCTTGACGTTCTGCGACGTCGATACGGTCATTCCATTATTACCAGTATCCAGCGCTTCGAGCTGCCCCCACCGACGTTGGATCTACTCGAATGAGCAACTTCGTTCAGCGCGACGATGTGGCGGCAGGCAGAGGCGATGCCCCGCCCCCCTCACACCCCCAGCGTCGGCTCGGTATTCACCGCCAGCGCCTCTTCCGCCTCGTCCTCCTCGCCCAGCACCTCGCCATGCACCCCGAGCGCGCGGCCGATCCAGATCGGGTCGACTAGGTGGTCGCGTTTGGGGTTGGCGGTGTTGGGGTGGATGAGGATGCTCAGGCCGCCATGGTTCAGCATCAGCCAGGGCACCAGCGTGGCGAAGATTTCGGTGGCGAAGGAGACCTGGTACATGGCCTGCTCATGCGGGCCGACCGGCTCGTCGCGCCAGTTGCCGAGGCGCACGCGAAAACGTTCGCCGATGCGCTGGCGCAGCCATTCGGCCTGCCGGCGCTGCGCTTCATCTCCGTAATAGATGTGAGCGTGATAGCTGGCGATCTCCGAAAGCGGTCTCGGATCGTGCGGCCTGGCTTCGTTCATCGCGATACTCCCCTCCCCGATGGTTCCAGTCTGTCGTGCGGAACTCTAGGCGGTTCTTCGGTTCCTGGAAACGGCGAGCCGCTCTACAGACTGTTCAGCGTGGGCGCGTTGGCCGTGATCGCAGACGCCGGCCCGCTCCGTCTCGGCGTTGCGCGCCGAGCCACCTCTCCCCACTTCGTCTACGGCATGCACATTTCCAAGCGGCTGGCCTTTGGCGATAACGTGCATGGCAGCTTGGCGCATGCATTGGCTAATGTAGCGCAGGTCGACCCCCACTCCGGCTCGGCTTCGCCGAGCTCCCCCGATCGACGGGGTAGAGGAAGGCGCCAAGCTTTTTGCCGTCAATGCTCGTCCAGCAACGCTCACTTCCTTTCCCTCTGGAGGGGGGAAAGTGGCGCTGCGAAGCAGCGACGAATTGGGGGAACCACGTGGCAATCAAGCCTCAGGTCGATCAGTCGCGCCAGTCAAAGAAGATGTGTGCATAGCATAGCCCCTGTGGGGAGAGGAACCCAGGCTTGCGAAGGCCGCGCGCTTGGCGATCGGCGGAGCGGGGAAGCGCCGCCGGCGATTACGCACAAACGTCAGAGTGCCCTACCCCTTATCGCCACCGCTGCCCCACAGCGCGCGCTGCAGCAGGCCCGGCGCGCGCTTCTTCGGCGCGAGCTCGACATCGCTCACCAGCCGCGCCCCGCCCTCACGCCTCTCCAGCGTGATCTTTCGCGTGTGGAAGGCTTCCAGCTCGGCGCGGTGGGCGACGCTGATGATGGTGACCTGGGGCAGCACCTTGATCACCGTCTGCATCATCTTGTCCTGGCTCTTCTCGTCCAGCGCCGAGGTCGCCTCGTCGAGCACCACGATGTCCGGCGCGTGCAGCAAGAGGCGAGCAAAGGCGAGACGCTGCTTCTCGCCGCCCGACAGCGTCTGGTCCCAGGGCGCCTCTTCCTCCAGCCGGCTCTTCAGATAGTTCAGGCCGACCTTGTCGAGGGCCGCATTGATCTCTTTCGTCTTCCAGTTCTCGGCGGCGGCGGGATAGGCGGTGGCGCGGCGCAGCGTGCCGGACGGAATGTAGGGGCGCTGCGGCAGCATGAAGAGGCGCTTGCCCGGGTGGAAATCGACGCTGCCGCTGCCCCAGGGCCAAAGGCCGGCGATGGCGCGCACCAGTGTCGACTTGCCCGAACCGGATTCGCCCGAGACCAGCACGCGCTCGCCAGGCTCGATCTCCACCTCGGTTTCCTTGACCACGGCGGTGCCGTCGTCGAGCGTCACGGAAACATTGTTGAGGCTGAGCATCGCGCCGTCTGCGGTCTCGCCGCGCTGTATGCGGCCGAGCTTGTCGTTCTCCTCGGCGCGCTCCAGCCCGTCCAGCGACATCATCAGCGAGGCGATGCGGTGGGCCGAGGCGTTCCAGTCGGCCAGGCGCGGATAATTGTCGACCAGCCAGCCGAAGGCGCCCTGCACGATGGCGAAGGCGGAGGCCGCCTGCATCACCTGGCCCAGCGTCATCGAGCCGTCGAGGAATTTCGGCGCGCACAGAAGCACCGGCACCACCGGCGCGAACAGGCTGGAGCCTTGCGAGACCAGTGCCGTGCGCATGTGCTGGCCGGTGAGCCGCGCCCAGCGGCCGAGCACGCCGGCGAAGGTGCGGTCGATGCCGGCGTTCTCCTCCTCCTCGCCGCCCAGCAGCGCGATGCTCTCGCCATTCTCGCGCACGCGCGTCAGCACGTAGCGGAACTCGGCCTCGGCCTGGTTCTTGTCCTCGGAAAGCTGGACGAAGCGGCGGCCGATGGCGAACATCGAGGTCGAGGTGATCGCCGCGTAGATGACCGCAGTGACGACGAGGAAGCCGGGCACGGTGATGGTGGAACCGCCCAGCGAAAAGCTCAGCGCGCCGCCGATCGTCCACAGCACGACGATGAAGGTCGAGGCCGACAGGAAGGCGTTGAGGACGCCGGCGATGAAGTCGACCGGCGATTCGGTGGCGATGCGCAGGTCCTCGGTCAGCCGGGCCTCCGGGTTGGCATGGTCGCCTTTGACGAGGTTGAGCTGGTAGTAGCGGCCGCTGGCCAGCCAGCGCTGGATGACGGCCGTGGTCAGCCAGGAGCGCCAGCGGCGCTGCATGGTCATGCGCAGGTACACTTGCGCGACCACCAGGCTGATGCTGCCGGCGACCAGCGGCAGGAAGACGGCGCTCAACCAGTAGACGGTGTGCGCGTCGCGCAGCTCGATGGCGTCGAAGATCGCGCGGTTCCAGCGGTTGATGCCGTATTGAAAGCCGACATTGACGCAGATCAGCGTGAGCAGCCCGATCGTCAGCGGCCAGGCAAGCCTGTCGCCGCGCAAACCCCAATAGCCGCGCCCGCTGATCCAGAAGCGCCGCAGCAGATATTTCTTTCGCGCCCGCACGGCCTCCTCGGGCGAAAGCTCGGGATCCGGCTCGATCGCCTCGGGCGGCGGCGACCCGGCGTGGCCGATGGCCTCCGGCGCCGCGTCGGCCGATGCCTTTTCTTCGGCCTCGCCGGCCTGCGGCTTGCGTTGCTGCGCCTTGTCGTCTTTCAGCCGGTCATCCTGATGTGTGTCTTCCCGTGCCATCTTCGCGCGCGGCTTCGGGGCACCGCGCGGTTCTGACTGGCGCGGCTTGTCCTGGCGCGGCGGCGCCGAACGCGGCTTGCTTGCACCGCGCTGCGTGGCGCTGTCGGCCGGTTTCGGTTTGTGCTTGGCCGGGGACATCGCGCCACAACGGCCCAAAAATCAAAAGGTTTCACGCTGCCCGGCAATCGGCTAAGGCGGCGCTGCCCCCTCTCAGCCTCGGCTCCGCCGAACCACCTCTCGGGGGCAAGGAAACCTGCAGTCTTGCCGGCGGCGCCCGAGACATAGGGTCGGGAATTCGTCGATGGACCATTTGAATTGACCGCCATGGCACGGCGCGAGAAAAAACCTATCGTGTTTGTGTGACCTGCAAGCCGATCGGAGCCCCAACCCATGACCCTGACCAATCGAGACATCGTCGAGCTGACCGAATGGCGGCGCAAGCTGCACCGGCAGCCGGAAATCTCGAACGAGGAGGAAAGGACCGCGAAAGAGGTGGTGAACTTCCTCGCCGATACCGGGCCGGACAAGGTGCTGACCGGACTCGGCGGCCACGGCGTGGCGGCGGTCTATGACAGCGGGCAGGCCGGACCGACGGTGCTGTTCCGCTCGGAGCTCGACGCGCTGCCGATCGCGGAGCTTTCGGGCGTCGCCCATGCCTCCGAGGTGCCGGGCAAGTCGCATATGTGCGGCCATGACGGGCACACCGCGATCCTGGCCGCGCTCGGCCGCCAGTTCGGACGCGAGAGGCCGGCGCGCGGCCGCGTCGTCTTGATGTTCCAGCCGGCTGAGGAAACCGGCAACGGCGCGGCCGGGGTCGTCGCCGATCCACGCTTTGGCGAGATCCAGCCGGACTTCGCGTTTTCGCTGCACAACCTGCCGGGCGTGCCGTTCGGCGAGGTGCGGCTGAAGGCCGGCACCGTCAACTGCGCCTCGCGCGGCATGCGCATCGTGCTCGAGGGCAAGACCGCGCATTCCTCGATGCCCGAGACCGGCGCCTCGCCGATGCCGGCGGTGAGCGAGCTGATGCCGGCGCTGCCCGCGCTCGGGCGCGGGACCTTCACAGATGAGGATTTCGGAATGGTGACCGTCACCCATTGCGCGATGGGCGAAGCCGTGTTCGGCATCGCGCCCGGCTATGCGGAAGTGTGGGCGACGCTGCGCACCCGCCGCGACGAGCGCATGGCCGAGCAGGTCGCCGCGGCGGAGGCGCTCGCGGCCAAAATCGCCGCCAGGCACGGCCTTGCCGTGCGTTTCGACTATCACGAAATCTTCCTCGCCAGCGTCAATGCGCCGGACGCGGTCGAGCATCTCAACCGCGCGCTCGACGAGGAAGGCATTGCGCGCAGCGAAGCGGCGCTGCCGATGCGCGCCTCGGAGGATTTCGGTATTTTCGGCCACAATGCGAAGTCGGCGATGTTCTTCCTCGGCGCCGGCGAAAGGCACCCTTCCCTGCACAACCCCGACTATGATTTCCCGGATGATCTTATCCCGATCGGCTCGCGGATCTTCATGCGCGCGGCGCGCAATCTTTTGGGCTGAGCGGACGCCGACGATGAGCTGTTCGAACGACGCCGATCGCCATGCCGCTTAGTGTCGGGCCCGATTTCTTTGCCCGCGACGCGGTTATCGTCGCGCGCGCGCTGATCGGTGCCGGGCTTGCGCTCGCCGGCGTCGGCGGGATCATCGTCGAGACCGAGGCTTACCGGCCCGACGACCCTGCATCGCACAGCTTTCGCGGCCGCACGCCGCGCAACGCGCCGATGTATGGCGTGCCCGGCGGCGCCTATGTCTATCGTTCCTACGGGCTGCATTGGTGCCTGAACGCGGTGTGCCTGCCGGGCAGCGCGGTGCTGATCCGCGCCATCCAGCCGCAATCCGGCATCGCCGCGATGCGCGAGCGGCGCGGAACGGATGGCGACCGGCTGCTCTGCTCCGGTCCAGGCAAGCTCTGCCAGGCGCTGGGCATCGACGGTTCGCATAACGGGCTCTCGCTTACCGCGCCACCGTTCGAGTTCGCCCGTTCCGAGGCCGACCCGGGCGCGATCCTCGCCGGTCGCCGGATCGGCATCACCAAGGGCGTGGAAGCCGAGTGGCGATTTGGCCTCGGCGGATCGGCCTATCTCAGCCGCAGGTTCTGAGCCGCAACCTTATCCAATCCCTCTCCCCGTCACGGATCATTCGCGGCCAGCGCGCGTTTGAAGACAGATGACGGAGGATCGGACAATGGCGACCGACAAATACGAACGCATCAAGCGCCGCGCCTATGAGATCTGGCAACGCAGCGGCGAAGCGAATGGCCAGGACGAGGAGCACTGGCATCGGGCTTGCGAGGAAATCGAGCGCGAGGACAACGGCTTGGGCGAACAGCCGGGTGCTGCGATGCCCGGCGCGGTCACGATACCGGCCGGCCAGCCGGACCGGTCGGCGGCCGAGGCGCTGGCGCGCAAGGCCCTGGCAAATCGTCCGGACAGGCCGGCCGCCGACGATCCGGCGCCGAAGAAGCGCAGCCGGCGCAAAGGCTGACCCGGCCATGGTCAAAAATGTCGAACAGGCATTGGACGACGCGTTGCTGGCCATGCGCATGCTGCGCAAGTCGATCGTCGATCACGGCCATCTGGAAGCGATGGCCGATCTGGATGCCGCGATGGAAACCGCGATCGCCGCGGCGGAGCAAAAACGCATCGACATCGAGCGGGCAAAATCGACATGAGCAGCGATGCGGCCGCGGTTCTCGGCGGACCGATCGTCCTGTCTCGGCCGCGGGCTCAAACTTCCCTGCTGTCGAAGAGGAACATCTGGACGCCCGATTCATCGGGTGCGTAAAGCCGGCGGTCCGCCCCGGCCGCCTTTCCCTGCGGGCTTGCGAACGCCTTTTTCATCGCTTCGAGATCGTCAAAATAAAGCGTCCCGATCAGGTAGACATCGGATGGTCCGGCCACCACCGTGATCGGCCCCTGGCTGACCTCGTATTTCCTCAGACCCGGGATCTTCTTGGCCAGCGGTATGTGCGTCTCGAAATAGTGCTTATCGAACGCCTTGGCATCAGCCGGCTGCTTGTAGATGACGACCATTCCAGCCATTGCGGTTCTCCTTCTTCGTTGGAACGGAACCAAGGACGAAATGGTGGGGGCAAACGGAACGGGACGTTGAAAAAAATCTCGGGAGCGCCGAAGGTCGACGATGGCGGCTGTCCCGCCCTGCCCGTTGCTTTTCGCCGCTATCTCGGTTGTGCGAAGGAGCGTTCTGTGTTCTCTCCGCCTTGAATTAGCAGGGACTCAAACGATGAGAATTGCGGTGGTCGTGGCGCTGAGCGCGGCAGCGGCGGGATGCGTGTCCTCTGCCGCCGATAATGGCGCTTCGCTGTCGCAGCAGGATCCGAAATGGGCATCGCCGGAATGCCGGCAGGCCTGCGCCGCGGCATCGGACTATGCCCAGCGCGAGAAGGACCATCCCGGCTGGGGGTTCGGTGTGCTTCTTGGCCCTTACAGCATGGCGATGGTGGCGGCGGTCAAGGAGCATGAGCACCAGCAGCGACGGCTTCTTGCCCGCCAGATGCACCTGCAATGCTCGAGCCAGCCGCTGCCGAAGGAACTCGATTTCGATCCGGCAAGCTACGCGCCGAAAAAAACGCATTATCCATAGAGGAAGGACCTCGGGTTCCGGTTATTCTGGCCGCTCCGCCGCGGCCTTGCCGTCGAATGCATAAGTGAGGATCGCCACCCCCGTCGCGGTCGACACCTGGTTGGACAGCTTCAGCATCGAGGTCGCCTGACCCGGCTCGAAAAGGCGCAAGCCTGTGCCCAGCACCAGAGGGTGGACCATCAGCACCAGCTCATCGACAAGCCCGTGCCGCATCAGCGCGCGCAGCAGCTTGCCGCTGCCGAACACAATCAGCGCCTTGTCGTGGCCTTGCTTGAGCGCGCGCACCGTCTCCCCGGCATCGCCGGCAAGCAGCGCCGAATTCTCCCAGCGCGGCTCATAGCCGGCGTCATGCGAGGCGACGAACTTCCGTGCGCCGGTCAGCGCCCTGGTCATCGGACTGGCCGGCTGACGAACAGCCCAGGCTTCGTGAAGATCCTCATAAGTCGTGCGGCCGGCGAGCAACGACCAGCCGCCGGCCATGGCGCGGCCAATGACTTCCTGCATCTTCGGGTCGCTGCCTGGATTGCCCCAACCGCCGTGCGCAAAACCATTGCGAGTGTCCTCGTCGGCGCGCCCCGGCGCCTGGAAGACGCCGTCCAGCGTCACATGCTCGATGGCGACGATGCTTGCCATTTCAGCCTTCGCTCCATGCCTTGAGCAACGGCCCTTCGCCGCCGAAGAGCGGATCCTTGTCGGGCCGGCCGACCTTCGGGACGGTGCGCAGCGCCTCGGCGTGCTGCTCCGGGCTCCGGCACAAATCATAGGTGCCGAAGGGCGGATAGGCGCCGACCACCAGAAGATCGGCCGAGCCGGACAGGCGCTGATGGCCGGTGCCGGCCGGCAGCACCGCCACGTCGCCCGCCTTCACCTCCAGCACCTTGCCCTTGTCGCCGCCGAAGCGGACCTCGGCGACGCCGCGCGCGATGCCCAGCACCTCGTGGATGCGCGAATGATAGTGGACGAAGCCGTAGATGCCATTGCGCCAGCTGTCGCCCCATCCATTGGCGCCGAAAATACCCTCGAGGACAGCAGCCGGATCGCCCTCGTCCGGCAGTTGCACGGCGCCGGGATAGACGAGCATGGGCCAGCGCGGATGGTTGGGCACCAGGCCGTCATCGGCGAAGCGGAAGGCAAGCGGTTCCTGTTTGTCGACAAGTTGTGCCATCCTTGCGATTTCCTGCATGGTCTTAATCGGACCTAACGGTTTCCCGCGGGTTTTGCTCCGGCCAGTCTGAGGAGGTCACAATGACTGCATTTCGTCTTTCGGCAATCGGCCTTCTTGCATCGGCATTTGCCTTTACCGCCGTCGCCGCCGACAACGCCAAGGCGGCGCCTGCGACCGCTACGGCGGCGCCTGCGCAGGATCTCCACAAGCTCTGCCGCCAGGTGAATAACGACGACACGGTCCGCCCCTATTCGCACGCGCTTCACGCCGGCACCGTCAAGGCGTTCAACAAGCTGTTTCCGCAGGCCAAGAGCGCGCCGCAGGAATCGGAGCTTGCGACGCAGGCCAACTATCGCTGCATGAACGGCAAGCTGCTGGCCTGCTTCGTCGGCGCCAACCTGCCCTGCGCGAAGATGAACGCCGCGCGCGACAATCCCGGCGCGGACGAATTCTGCAAGACCAACCCGAATGACGACGTCGTGCCGGCTTTCGCGACGGGACACGACGCCGTCTATGCCTACAAATGCGTGGGTGGCAAAGCGGTGATCACCGGCCAGCCATGGGTCCTCGACAAGCGCGGCTTCGCCAAAGAATTGTGGGCGGTGGTTCCAGAGCGCTGAGACGGTTCAGCGCCCGACCGGCGCCTAGAGCCGGATGATTCAGGTCGAGTCGACCTGAAATCTGAATCCGGCTCTAAATCAAAGAGATAGAGCATGATGTCGTCCGAAAACCGCTCCACATTTTTCGGCATCATGCTCTAGACCTCGAGCATGACCTTGATGGCGCGGCGCTCGTCCATGGCGCGGTAGCCTTCGGCCACCTCGGCCAGCGGCAGCTTGAGGTCGAAGACCTTGCCTGGCTTGATGCGGCCTTGCAGTACGCGCTCCATGAGGTCGGGCAAGAAGCGGCGCACCGGCGCGGGGCCGCCCAGCATGCGCTTCTGGCCGAAGAAGAGTTTCTGGCCATCGAAGCTTACGCCATGCGGCACGCCGACATAGCCGATCGTGCCGCCGGGCCGCGAGCAGGCCAGCGCCTGCTCGAAGGATTCCGCCGTCCCGACGCATTCCAACACCGAATCCGCACCCACGCCCTTGGTGAGCTCCTTGATGCGCGCAATCCCTTCCTCGCCGCGTTCGGCCACGATGTCGGTCGCGCCGAACTCGTGCGCGAGTTTCTGGCGGCTCGGGTGGCGGCTCATGGCGATGATGCGCGCGGCGCCCGTCTCCTTGGCCGCAAGCACGCCCATCAGGCCGACCGCGCCGTCGCCGACGACCACGACCGTCGAGCCTTCGCGAACCTCGGCGGCATCGGCGGCGTACCATCCGGTGCCGAGAACGTCCGACACCGCCAACAGGTCGGGAATAAGCTCGGCCGGCGGAACCTCGGACGTCGCCACCAGCGTCCCATCGGCCAGCGGCACGCGGGCATAAGGCGCCTGGGCACCGCTCATGAACTCACGCTGCTCGCAGGACGACTGGAAGCCGAAGCGGCAATGCGGGCAGGTGTTGTCGGAGAGGCAGAAGGAGCCGACGACGAACTGTCCTGGGCGAACCGTACGGACTTCGCTGCCCACCTCAACCACGATGCCGCAATACTCATGACCCATGTGCTGCGGCCCGTCGACCGGCTGCAGCCCCCGATAGGGCCAGAGATCCGAGCCGCAGATGCAGCTCGCCGACAGCTTGATGATGGCGTCGGTCGGGCGCAGGATTTTCGGGTCGGCGACGTCCTCGCAGCGGATGTCGCCGGGCTTGTGAAGAATGGTTGCGAGCATTTTCTTGCTTTCCTTTCGTCGATCGGGTCAGGCGCCGTAATCGGCGTCGCTGACATGTTCCAGCCAATCCACGACCTTGCCGTCCTTGACCTCCTGGAGGGCAATGTGGGTCATGGCGGTTTCGGGGGATGCGCCGTGCCAGTGCTTCTCGCCGCGCGCGAACCAGATGACGTCGCCCGGTCGGACCTCCTCGATCGGACCGCCCTCGCGCTGCACGCGGCCGAGGCCGGAGACGACGATCAGCGTCTGCCCCAGTGGATGCGTGTGCCAGGCGGTGCGGGCGCCGGGCTCAAAAGTCACCTGCGCGCCCTGCACCCGGGCGGCATCGAAGGGATTGAAGAGCGGATCGACCCGCACCGCGCCGGTGAACCAGTCGGAGGGGCCCTTGCCGGAAGGCCGAGAGCCTGCGCGAAGAATGTTCATGGTGATCTCCTTTGCGTCGTCAGATGCGTTCCATGTGAAGCGGGAACTCGCCGCGCCGCCGCGGCTCGTCGTCGAGCCCTCCAGGCATTTCGCTGGCGGCCATATAAATCACCGGCACTATCCGGATTAGCCGTTGCAATCTGCATGGACTTATCCATTCTTGATATGAATTGATGAATGGTGGCCTTGAGACGCCGCGTCTTGAGCGAGCGGCTGAGCCAGGATGGTGCCCATGCAGCGCGAGGTTCTGAAGGATTTGCTGTGGTTCCTGACGGTGGCCAGGGAGCGCAGCTTCACCAGGGCGGCGGCCGAGCTAGGCACGTCGCAATCGACGCTCAGCCATACGATCAAGCAATTGGAGGCACGGCTCGGCGTGCGGTTGCTCACCCGCACGACGCGCAGCGTTGCGCCGACGGAAGCGGGTGAGCGGCTCTACCAGTCGCTCGTCCCGCGATTCGAAGGCATAGAGTCCGACCTGTCGAGCCTGGTGGCTTTCCGCGACAGGCCCGCGGGCACGGTGCGCATCACGCTGTCCGACCATGCGCTGCGGATGATCGTCTGGCCGAGGCTGCGGCCGATGCTGCGCGACTATCCCGACATGCGCGTCGAGCTCTACAGCGACAATGGCATGCGCAACATCGTCGAGGAGCGCTTCGACGCCGGCGTGCGGCTCGGCGAGAGCGTCGACAAGGACATGATCGCGGTGCGCATCGGCCCCGACTGGCGGCTGGTAGCCGTCGCTTCGCCGGATTATTTTTCGCGCCGCTCCATCCCGAGGACACCGCAGGACCTGGTCGCGCATGACTGTATCTGCCTGCGGCAGACGACGCTCGGCGGGCTCTATGCCTGGGAGTTCGAGAAAAAGGGCCGCGAGCTCAGGGTCCGGGTGGAGGGCCAACTTACCTTCAACACGACCATCCCCATGGTCGATGCGGCGCTGAACGGATACGGCATAGCCTATGTCCCGGAAGACCTCGTCAGCCAGCATGTAGCCGAGGGCCGGCTGAGACTCGTGCTCGACGATTGGAGCCTGCCCTTCCCGGGCTACCACCTCTACTACCCAAGCCGGCGCCAGCTCTCGCCGTCGATGGCGGTGATCGTCGCGGCGCTTCGGCATCGAAGCTGATCCAGGCCTGCCGCAGGCACATTCAGCCCGTAGCAAACCACCACGTGGCGCGCCACCCATTGATAGATTGCGTTCGGCTTCTAACTGAATTATAGATGTCGTACGTAATCTAAAATATGGAGATCGATGATGCGCGTGAGCCGCATTCAGGCTGAGCAGAACCGGCAAACCGTGATCGATGTCGCAAGCCGGCTTTTTCGGGAGCACGGTTTTGACGGTATCGGCCTTAAGGACCTGATGAAGGGCGCCGGGCTGACCCAAGGCGCTTTCTACAAGCAGTTCGCATCAAAGGAGGACCTTGCGGCGCAAGCTTCCAGGCGCGCGATGGAGAGCGCTGCCGACAGATGGACGGCGGCGACCGCAGCGAATCCCGGCGATCCGCTTGGGGCGGTGATCGAGTTCTACCTCAGCATGGGCCATCGCGAGGAAAGGATGGACGGCTGCCCGGTCGCGGCGCTCGGGTCGGATGCGGCCAGACAGGGGACCGAGGTGAAAGCGTCGTTCGAAGTGGGGATCAAAGCATACCTTGAAGTGCTCGGCAGGATGATTGCCAGGACTGAGATCGAGGAGACCGGTGAAAAAGCCATGGCCGTCCTCTCGACGATGGTCGGTGCGGTGGTTCTCTCGCGCATCGTCAATGATCCCGACCTCGCCCAGGCCTTTCTGGATGCAGCGGCCGAACAGGTTCGCGACACCGTCACCGTTTGACCGGCGCGGGCTGGTCACTCAGATCGATAGGAGAATAGATGCGACGGATTGTTGTCACGGGCATGGGCGCGGTCACGCCCCTTGCCGCAAATATCGAGACGTCGTGGTCGCGTCTCCTGGCCGGCCGCTCGGGCATTCGAAGGCTTCCTGAGGACATGGTGGAAGCCCTGCCGACAAAGATCGGCGGAACGGTTCTTTCCCTGGAGGAGGATCCCGAAGCCGGCCTTGATGCGAATGCCTTCCTGGCGCCGAAGGATCAGCGCAAAATCGATCGCTTCATTCTTTTCGCGCTGGCGGCGGCGGAAGAGGCGCTTGCCCATGCGGGATGGAAGCCGGAGTCGGAAAGGGATCGGCTTCGCACCGCGACGATCATTGCTTCAGGCATCGGAGGGTTCCCCGCCATAACCGAGGCGGTGCGGACCGTCGACCAGCGCGGCGTTCGACGTCTTTCGCCGTACACGGTGCCGTCTTTCCTGGTGAACCTCGCCGCCGGCCACATCACGATCCGTTACGGCTTCAAGGGCCACATCGGCGCGCCGGTAACGGCGTGCGCCGCCGGCATCCAGGCGATCGGCGATGCGGCGCGCATCATCCGTGCCAATGAAGCCGACATCGCCGTGTGCGGCGGCACCGAAGCCTGCATGAACGTCGTCAGCCTGGGCGGCTTCGCCGCGGCGCGCTCGCTTTCAACCTCCTTCAATCACCGTCCCGATCAGGCCTCGCGTCCGTTCGACATGACGCGGGATGGTTTCGTCATGGGCGAAGGCGCCGGCATCCTGGTCATCGAGGAATTGGGCCATGCGCTGGCGCGCGGCGCGAAACCGCTCGCCGAGGTCGTCGGCTACGGCACGACGGCGGATGCCCATCACGTCACGTCCGGTCCCGAGGATGGGGATGGTGCGCGCCGCGCCATGGAGATCGCGATCACCCAGGCCGGCATTTCAGCGCGCCAGATCCGCCATCTCAACGCGCACGCGACCTCCACGCCGGTGGGCGATCTGGGAGAAATCGAGGCGATCAAAACCGTCTTCGGCACGGATTTCTCCATAGCCGTCAGCGGAACGAAGTCGGCGACCGGACATCTGCTCGGAGCCGCCGGCGGGATTGGCGCGATCTTCACCATCTTGGCGCTGAGGGACCAAATGGCGCCGCCGACCCTCAATTTGAGCGCCCCCGATCCGGCCGGCGACGGAATAGACTTCGTCGCAAACCGGGCCCGGCCGATGGAGATGGACTACGCGATCGCCAACGGCTTCGGCTTCGGCGGCGTCAACGCCAGCGCGCTGTTCCGGCGCTGGGACGGACATGGCGTGAACGGGTCGAGCCGCTCGTGATTGACGCTCTTTGCTCCAGCCTTTCCTGCTTTTCCAGTCCAACCCAAAGAAAGTGATCTCCATGAATAGGACCAATCCTGGTGTCGCCATCGTCACAGGGGCATCCAGCGGCATCGGGCACGCAACGGCCAAGGCCCTGCAGAGCGCCGGCTTTCGCGTGTTCGGAACGAGCCGTCGCGCGGTCTCCAAGAAAACCGACGGCATTACCATGCTGACGTGCGACGTGACCGATGATGCGTCCGTGGCGAAGCTGGTCGATGAGGTGCTGGCCGATGCCGGGCGCATCGACGTGCTGGTCAACAATGCCGGTATCGGCCTGCTCGGCGGCGCGGAGGAATCCTCGACTGCACAGGCCCAGGCTCTGTTCGACGTGAACGTCTTCGGTGTCATCCGGATGATCAACGCGGTGCTGCCGATCATGCGACGTCAAGGAGAGGGCAGGATCGTCAACTTGAGCTCAGTGCAGGGGTTCATCCCCGCCCCCTATTTCGCGCTTTATTCGTCGACCAAACATGCCGTTGAAGGCTATTCCGAATCGCTTGATCACGAAGTGCGGCCGTTCGGAATTCGCGTCGCATTGGTCGAGCCGGCCTATACCCGGACTTTGTTCGAAGACAATCTGGCCAGGCCGGACCAGGTGCTCGATGTCTATGACGCCGCGCGCGCCGGCATGACCACAGCCGTGCGGGAGGCGATGGAAAAAGGCGATACACCCGAAGTGGTGGCCAACACCGTTTTGGCGGCTGCGACCGATCCCGCTCCGAAGCGGCGCTATGCGGCGGGAAAGACAGCGCGCCAAGTCAGTTTCCTGCGCCGTTTCGTCCCCGCATCCGCATTCGACAAGAGCCTGCGAAAGCAGCTCGGGCTGCCGGCCTGACAACGGAGCCTTTCACCCCAGCCACCCTGCCTCCAGATCAAAGCGCCGGCAGCAGCGAGCGCCGAGAACGGGTGGCGGCCCGACTGATCCGCGAATTCGGACAACAGCCGGCAGCCGCGGCCGATCGCATAAAAGTCCAGGAAATTCGACCAATGCCGATCCGGCCAAACGCCGGGAACGCGTATCGCAGGCCAAACTCGACGATCGCCCGATAAAGACGCTTGACTCACCCTCCCCCTTACGGACAAGTTGCGTTGTCAGACATCTTACATACGAGAGGGAGGTTTCGTGAGGAGATTTATCGCTTGTTTCGCGCTGGCTGCCGGCGCGCTCGCATTTGCGTCGGCAGCGTGGGCGGGAGAAACCCTGGATCGCGTCACAACCAAGAAGGCCATGGTGGTCGCGACCAACAGCGGCTGGCCACCGCAGAGCTTTCTCGACGAGAGCAACCAGTTGGTCGGCTTCGACATCGACGTCTCGAAAGAGATCGCCAAGCGCCTCGGCGTCGAAGTCAGCTTCGAGACGCCCGATTGGGCAACTATGACCGGCGGCCACTGGCAGGGCCGTTATGATCTTGGCGTCGGCTCGGTGACGCCGACCAAGGCCCGGGCCAGGGTGATCGATTTCGCCGGCATCTATTATTACAGCCCTTATGTCTATGTGGTCCACAAGGACAGCAAGGCAAAATCGGTGGACGATCTGAACGGCAAGGTGATCGGCGTCGAGACCGCCACCACTTCGGAAGATTTCATCCGCCGCCAATTGGAGATCGACGCTCCAGGCCTTCCGCCAATCGAATACAAGCTGCAGCCTGGCGAAATCCGGACTTTCGCCGATTCCATGCTGCCCTTCGACGATTTGAGACTTGGGGACGGCGTGCGGCTCAACGCGGTCATCGCGCCCGAGCAGACCGCTCAAAACGCCATCAAGAACGGTTATCCGCTGCGCATCCTCGAGGGCGACTACGCCTTCCGCGAGCCGCTGGTGGTGATTGCCGACAAGGGCGATGCCGAGTGGACCACCAAGATCGGCGGCATCATCGACCAGTTGAAGAAAGACGGCACGCTCGCCACGCTGACCACCAAGTGGTACGGCAAGAACTACAGCGCCGATTGACGCTCATCGCGGGCGGCCCCTCAAGGCCGCCTGCTTCCGTCAGAACCTATCATGACTTATCCCGATACCTATTATCGCCGCACACTTGCCGACGAGAAAGTCAGACCACCGCTCGCGGGTCCGGCCGAATGCGACACGGTCATTGTCGGCGGCGGACTGGCCGGTCTGACGACGGCGCTGCAGCTGGCGCGCGCCGGGCAGCAGGTCGTGCTGCTCGAAGCCGAGAGCATCGGCTTCGGCGCCTCGGGCCGCAACGGCGGCTTCGTCAGCCCCGGCTTCGCGACCGGCAGCGACAAGATCGCCGCGATGGCCGGCGCGGCGGCGGCACGAGAGCTGCATCGGCTGTCGATCGAAGGCGTCGATTTCGTGCGGCAGACGATCAAGGATCTCGACATCACGGCAGCGAAGCCCCGCCCCGGAATCATGGGCGTGCTACGCCATGACGGCGGCGCCGAACTGAAGGCTCATGCAGAGAAACTGGCGCGGGATTTTGACTATCCGCTCGAATATCTCGAGCGCGACCAGGTGCGCGCTGTGCTGCGTTCCGAGCGCTACTACCAAGGCCTACGCGATGGCAACGCCTTCCACATGCATCCGCTGAACTATCTGCGCGCCATCGGGGCGGAGATCGAGCGGCTGGGCGGCAGGATTCACGAGGGCTCCAGCGCGATCGAGGCTAAACTCGATGGCCCGCACAAGACCCTACGCACCGCAAGCGGCGAAGTACGCGCGCGGCAAGCGGTGTTTGCCACCGGCGGCTATACAGGACCGCTGGTCGGTCGGCTGAAGCGGGCCATGTTGCCGATCTCGACCTATGTGATGCTGAGCGAGGAAGCCCCGGATCTCATCGCCGGCGCTATCGCGACGACGGATGCCGTCGGCGACAACCGCCGGGCCGGCGACTATTACCGCGTCGTGGAGGATGGAAAGCGGCTGCTCTGGGGCGGGCGCATCACTACGCGGGCCGCTTCGCCGGCGGCGCTGGCCAGGGAATTGCGCCGGGAGATGGTCGGAACCTACCCTCGGCTCGCTGCGCTCAAGACCGAACTCGCCTGGTCTGGGCTGATGGCCTACGCCCGCCACCTGATGCCTCAGATCGGGCAGTTGCAGCCAGGCGCCTGGTATCTCACCGCGTTTGGCGGGCACGGTATCAACACGACGGCCATAGCCGGCAAGGTGGTGGCCGAGGCGGTACTCGGCCAGTCGGACCGCCACCTTCTGTTCGCGCCGTTCGGACTGGCCTGGGCAGGCGGACCGGTGGGGCTTGCCGCGGCGCAACTCACCTATTGGAAGCTGCAGGCGCAAGATTGGTGGCGCGAACGCCCCCGCTAACCAGAAGGGATATCGACAGGTGATCGGCAGACTGCTGCTCAACTATCCGGACGCCACGCGCCGCATCGGCGTGTGCCTGGCGCTCGCCGCTTTCGCCGCGGGCCTCTACGGTCTCGGCATCAAGGCAGACTGGATCGGCAAGCTGATCCCGAGCTCGATCGACTGGCTTGCGGCCAATCCCGTGGTGGCGCGAGCCGTCTCGGCGGTGCTGATCGCGCTGATCGTGGCCGCCAACTGGAAGGCGCTACAGCAACTCGGGCGCAAGCAGCAGATCGTGGCGGTATGGATCGAGCTGTTCGTGCTGCTAATGCTGTTCTTCTATTCCTTTGACCTGTCCTTTTCTTTCATCGCCCGGAAGATCGGTTTCCTCATCTCGCAGGGCGTGGTGACCACGCTCTACATCTCCGCCATTTCGATCGCCATCGCGACAGTCATCGCCTTCATCGGCGCCATAGCCAAGCTCTCCAAGAACGGCATCGTCTATGGCCTTGCAACGTTCTACACTTCGCTGTTTCGCGGGCTGCCATTACTGATGCAGATCTACATCATCTATCTCGGCCTGCCGCAGGTCGGTTATGTGATCGGGGCCGTGCCTGCCGGGATTATGGCGCTGTCGCTTTGCTACGGTGCGTATATGACCGAGATTTTCCGCGCCGGCATCGAAAGCATCCCGCGCGGCCAGACGGAAGGCGCCACCGCACTTGGGCTCAGCCCCAACCAGACGATGTTCCTGGTGATCCTGCCGCAGGCGATGCGCGTCATCGTGCCGCCGACGGGCAATCAGTTCATCGCGATGCTGAAGGATTCCTCCCTGGTCTCGGTCGTCGGGGTCTGGGAGATCATGTATCTGGCGCGCACGCAGGGCCAGACCGAGTTCCGGCATATCGAGATGCTGATCACCGCCTCGATGATCTATTGGATTTTGTCCATCGGGCTCGAATTCCTGCAGTCCCGCATCGAGGAACGGTTCGGGCGATCGCTCAAACGCTGAGCTTCAATGCGGCATCCCCTCTTGGGGAAAGCCGCCCAGATGGCAGCAGGCAAGAGCGGCATGATCGCGGCCGCTTTCGAGGCACAGCAAGAGCGGCTTCCTCGCCAGCCAGGCATGCAGGAAACCGGCGATGAAACTGTCGCCGGCGCCGGTCGTGTCGACGACCTCGACCGGGCGGATGCCGGTCTCGGCGCGCTCGCGGGCCGTCAGCGCCATCGACCCCTCGGCACCGCGCATGACGACGGCGCAGCCTGCGCCGCGCGACAGGAGATCGGCGGCCATCGCTTCCGCCGCGTCCCAAGGCTGGCCGGTCGAGCAGAAAACTATGCTCAATCCCTCCACACCGAGATCGGCGGGATCGGCGTTGACCGAGATATCCTGCGAGACGCTGACGCCTGCCCGCGACAGGTGCCTACGCAAGGCGCCGCCATCGTCCAGCCAGCCGATATGGACGTGATCCATCGTCCCCAGGATCGCCAGTTCGGCCTCGTCCGGCGCAAAGCCGGCGCAGGCGCCGAAATCCTCGGCGGCAATCAAACGCTCGCCCGACGGCAAGACTTTGATGTCGGTCCAGGCGGTGTTGCGCTGGTCTACGCGCAGGTGCTTGACCGCCACCCGATTGGCTTCGAGCACAGCGCGGGTGCGTTCGCCCTCGGCGTCGCGGCCGACCGCGCCGAAATAGAAGCTGTTATGGCCAAGCCACGCGAGCTGGACGGCAACGTTGAGCGCGTTGCCGCCGACCAGCGAGCGGCCGATCGGCGCTCCGAGGCGGTCGATGCAGTTGTCACCGACGGCGGCAAATCGAAGGCTGCTCATATCCTGCGCTGCACGATCAAGCTGACGCCGAGAGCTAAGCTCAATAGGCAACGCGCTTATAGTAGCGGCGCGTCGTCAGCGGGTGGTTACGGATCACCTCGAGATGCGCGCTGACCCGTTCGAGGGCGGTCGCGAGCACGATCGGCGAAACCAGCGCGCGCACATCCGGCGAAATGCCGGGCAATTCAAAATCGGCGGTGTCGAGCACCGTCAACTTGTCCGTATAGGTAGGGGTGAATTTCTCGACGCGATCGGCCAGCGGCCGCGCGCTGTCCTCGCCCTTGAGGAGCACCACGCTGACATCTTTGTCTACCAGCTCCAGGGTGCCATGGAAAAAGTCTGAAGCATGCACGGGGCGGGTCCGGATCCACTGCATCTCCTCCAGGATGCACATGCCGTAATACCAGGCCTGCGGCCAGACATTCCCAGCGCCGGTTATGATGTGATAGTCGGAGGCGGCCAGTTTTTGCGCGAAGCCGGCGGCTTCCTGTTCATAGTTCTGCTTCACCTCCAGCAACAGTCGCGGCAACTGCTCCAGTTCGGCGAAAATCCGTTCGGATTCGGCGAGCTCGCCGCGATGCTTCAGCGCTGCAAGCGCGATGAAGAGCGACTGGAGATAGAAGGACTCGCAGGACGTGTCGTCCTCGGCGAAGTTGACGAAGACATGGTCCCCGCCCTTGCCGAGCGGCGTCTCCTCATGTCCGACCAGCGTGATCACCATCGCCCCGACGTCCTTGATCCGGGACAGCAGTGCCACGCTTTCCTTCGTGGTGCCGGAGAGCGAGGGCAACACGACGATCGATTTGTCGGTCAGGTGCACGGATTGGACAAGCTGCAGCTCGGCGGTGATGTCGACGAAGGCCGGAAAGCCAGATCGGCGCTGCAGCAATTGCGCCGCCGGATGCATCAGGATCGCTGCACCGCCGGTGCCGAGAAAGAAGATGTTTTGCGCCTCGGCGGCGAGGCACTGCGCCACAACGGCTTCAATGCGCTCGCGCAAGGCCACCGCCCCCGATTGGATGCGCATAAACCGGGCTTCATCGAAATTGAGCATCGTTCCCTCGATCAATTCAGTTGTAAGACAACTGACATCTGCAGCAGCACATTTCAAGAGAAATTTTGCGGATAGGTTCCCATACGTTGCCTATACGACATGCGATCGCCACGGCATGCCTCCGCTTGACCTGAGCGCGATTGTCCGACAACAAAAGGAGAGTTGGCACAATGGGGAAGAGGGACGTGGACGAGCCGCTTCGGGATGCGCGCACATTGGCGGTTCAGCTGCGCGACCGCATGGCCGACCTCATCAGGACCGAAGGGCTCAAGCCCGGCGACCGGCTGCCAACGGAATCCCAGCTGACGCAGCGCTTCCGCATCTCGCGCCCTGCCCTGCGCGAAGCGCTGAAGCTTCTCGAACAGGACGGCATCATCTCCGTCACTCATGGTCTCGGCCGCTTCGTGACCGCGAACTCCGCCGTCCAGGTCGACCGTCCGATCACGGTGTTCGAGAGCGTGACCGACATGTCGCGCCACTACGGCTACAGTACCGTCAACAAGGTTCTTTCCATCGCCGAGGAAACGCCCGATCCATTGATACAGCAGCAATTGCGGCTAGCGGACGGAGAGCGCGTCATCCGGCTTGAACGGCTGCGATTGCACAACGATGTGCCCCTCATCTATTCGCTCGACTACGTACCGCGCAGCTTTTTGCCGGGGCGCCTTTTCGACATCGAATGGAGCGGCTCGCTGCTCGCCCTGCTGGAAAAGCACCGCCATCAGCCGCGTATGTCGTCCGCCTCCGTTGCAGCCGTGACGCTGCCCGACGAAATCGTGCAGCGCAACGACTTGCGCGACTTTGGGCCAGCCCTGCTCATTACGGAAACCTGTTTCGATGGGACAGGAACCCCGGTCGTCCATGCCGCCGTCTATCACCGCGGCAGCCAATTCGCCTTCAGCTTCGCACGAAAGTGAACGCTCAAATGGTGGCAATGACCAGTGTCAGGTGCCTTGCAGATATCGAGGGCCGTGACTAGCGCGGAAAATCATGGGCTATTTCGGATACGCGCAGTCCGAGCGCCCGGCGGGTATCGATCACCAGACCTAAGCGTAGTCGAGAAGCGACCCTTTGCGCTGGTACGGATCGCACGCCGCGGATTGAGAAGCAGCGGCCTGTGCCGACGCGTTGGCGAGCGCCCGCGCCTGCCATGAAATGAGCAACACCTTCAGCATGGATTTTGGCGAGCCCAACGGGCCACTAATCAGCAGCGAGCGCGGAGAGAACTGGTGGCGGCTCGCTTGGTCCGCGAGTTCGCACAGAATGTGGGGCCAGCGCCCGCCAACGACATGGAAATTCGAGAACTCCGACCAACGATAGTAATGGCGGCTCCGGAAGGATCGGTATTCTAGGCCGTCAAGGCTGAGTACAAGCACACGGCGCGGCAATTGATAAAGGGCGCCTATCGCGCAGCACAAACCAAAGAGGCACACAACAACGATCTGGAGCAGGTCCCAGTCGCCGCGCCTGATGCTGATGACCGCCCCACCGAAAGTAGGCAAGCATCCGAACAAAATCAGCACGGCGCAAAAGAAAACCCGCTGCCATAACGGCGCGCTGACCACCACCGGTCCCGGGAATTGCGCGAGCCAACGATCGGTTTTTTGTTGCGAATACGCACTGGCTATCGTCCAGCCGAACAGGAGAAGCGACACCAACAGCATGAACAGCGCATTCCTGTCCGAACCTCCGGACGCGACGATCCAGATGGCGGCGGCGACGGCCAGGACCGACAGGCAGAGGCCAAACAGGAAACCGAGAGCATTCATCGTCGCCTAAACTAGGCTTTCAGGCGCTAAGGCTTGGTTTCCTGTAAGGATGTGCCGGAGCGGATGCGGGCGGGCGTTGAGATCAGCGCGGGAGCAGTCGGGAGACCTTGAGCCGCGGCGCGAAGAAACAGCGCAGATAGGGCTGGTTGGTTATGACGTAATGGTTCTCGCAGATATGGTAGCGACCGTCTGGCGATTCCTGCACGCGGTCTCGCGGGATGTTGAAGCCATCGGGAAGATAGACATAGCCGCCGTCGGCCCCGGATTGCACGGCAGACTCGGGGATGGGGCGACAATCCGTGCCGCCGCAACATTTGAAGTTGGTTACCGGGTCGACCTTGTTTTCGTACCAGTCATGAGCATCGGCGCCTGTCGCGGCGACAATCCACATGGCTGTGACGATGACCCTTCGCATGGCGTTCCTCGACGGTGCGGAGGCGCTGCTCATTCGAGCATCATCTATATTAGCGTTCCGCTGGAAACGCCATTGGCCGGCGAAAGTGTGGAAGGCGGCGCCCGGCCTTTTGGGTGGCAATAGGTGAAGCCGGAACCTTCAAATCGAGGTCCGGCTCTACCGCTCACACCAGCCTTTGCCCGCCGTCGATGTGGATGGTCTCGCCGGTCATGAACTCGTTCTGCATCAGATAGAGATAGGCCGGCGCGATATCGGCGGGCCTGGCGATCTTTCCAGCCGGCAGTCGGGCGCCCATCTGCTCGAAATAGCCTGATTTGGCGACGCCGACGATCTCGTCCCACATTTCGGTATCCACCCAACCGGGCGAGACGATGTTGACGCGGGTTGGCGCAAGTTCCAGCGCCAGGGCCCGGGCGAAATAGGTGAAGGAACCGGCGACCGCCGAAACGACCGAGCCGCCGGGAACCGGCGGGCGGTCCTTGTTGATGCCGGAGGTGAAGATTATCGAGCCAGCCTTGTTCAGCGTGCGCACGGCGTGCTTGGCCAGCATCACCGCACCGATCAACTTGCCGTCGACAAATTGGCGCACGAAATCCATATCGGTCTCGCCGATCGGATAATTGGGCGGCGGCGTGCCGGCCGTCGCCACCAGATGATCGAAAGCGCCGGCTTGCTCGAACAAGCCGGACAATTCGGCCTCATTGGCCATGTCGGCGGCGATGCCCGTCACGCGCCCTGCCCCGCCGAGCCGCTTTTCGGCGGCCTTCAGCTTTTCGGCCGAACGGCCGGCGATCACCACCTCCGCGCCGCTTTCAAGCGCCGCTGCCGCGACGCCGAAACCGATGCCGGAGCTGCCGCCGACGACAATGATCTTCTTTCGATTGAGCGATGACATGGGGAGACTGGTCATGGGGGTCTTCTCCGTCCTTCCAATGATGGGTTCAAAATCAGGCGCGGCCGGCGTGGGCTGCTTCGATATCGGCGAGGATGATCTTCTTCATCGAATACATCGCCTGACGCGCCCGGTCGGCCTTGGCGCGGTCGGGGTCGTCCATCAGGCGCAGCGCCGGTTCGGGAATGACCTGCCAATAGACGCCAAACTTGTCCTTCAGCCAGCCGCAGGGCTGCTCCGAGCCGCCGCCGGCGGTCAGCGCGTTCCAAAAATAATCGGTTTCGGCCTGGTCCTTGGTTTCGATGTAGAGCGAAATCCGCTCGTTGAAGGGCGGCACGCCGCCGGCGTTGAGCGCGGTGAAGCGCTGGCCTTCGAGCTCGAAATCGAAGATCGCATGCGGCTTGTCGGTGAACTCGATGGTCCGCAGCGCGCGGCTGTTCTTGAAGACCGAGAGATAGAAATCTCGCGCGGCTTCGGCATCGAGGTTGAACCAGAGGAAGGGATGAACGGTGGCCATGATGTCCTCGCAGGTCTGATCTTAAGTGAGTATTGATCACAAATTCTGTGAGGATTTTTGATTGGAAAAGGCTCGACGGACAAACCAAAATTTGGCAAGTATTTGTTACCATAACTCACAAATGGCTTTGTCGTCATGGCCCGCAGACTGCCGCCGCTCAACGCCTTGCCGGCCTTCGAGGCCGCTGCACGGCATTTGAATTTTTCGCGGGCCGCCGACGAGCTCAACCTCACCCATGGCGCGATCAGCCGCGCCGTGAAGCATCTCGAGGACCAGCTTGGTGTGCAGCTTTTCGAGCGAGCGACGCGCTCGGTGCGGCTCACTCCCGTCGGGGAGCCCTACGCGGTCGCCGTGCGCGAGGCGCTCGACCAGCTCGCGCTGGCGACGCAAACCGCGACCTCGCGCCATTCGGGCTCGACGCTCAACGTCAGCACCTCGGATGGCTTCGCCGGAAAATGGCTGGTGCCGAGGCTCTACCGCTTTCATCGCGCGCATGGCGATATCGACGTGCGCGTCTCGACCACCGGGCGACTGACCAATTTCCGCGGCGACGGCATCGACGTCGCCATCCGCTACGGCGCCGGCCACTATCACGGGCTGACGTCGGAATTTCTCACCGGCGAGGAAGTCTTTCCGGTCTGCAGTCCGAAGCTTCTGGAAGGGCCGCATCCGCTCAAGCACCCGCAGGACCTCAAGCACCACACGCTGATCCGCGACGGATACCGCATCGACTGGGCCGCGTGGCTGGCCAGCGCCGGCGTCGAAGGCGTCGACCCGAATAGCGGGCTCACTTTCGATTCAGCCACTTTCGCGGTGGAGTCGGCCGTGCAGGGCGAAGGCGTGGTGCTCGGCCGCACCATGCTCGTCTCCGCCGACCTCGCCACCGGCAGGTTGGTACGACCCTTCGACCATGCGCTGAAGGCGGTCTCCAGTTTCTATCTGGTCTATCCGCCGGAAGCGATCCGCCAACGCAAGGTGAAGGCGTTTCGCGATTGGCTGTTTTCGGAGATCGAGCCGAGCTGAAGCAAAGGCTTGCCGAAATCCCCAGCCTTGCGAAGACGCGCCGATTGCGCGATGCTGCGCAACCATGGCTGGCGAGTATCTGGACCACAAATTGGAATGCCCGTTTTGCGGCACCATCCGTTTGCAAATTCCGGCCGATGCTCAACCCGAAACGGCGATCCATTGCGCCGAGTGCGGCAAATATCTCGGCTCATGGGATGAGCTTCAAACCGATTTCGAGCTCCAGGGCGGTACCGACGGCGTGTTCCGGCTGGATAAGGGCCGTATCCAGAAGCTTAATTCCAGCCGATGATTAGCCGCTGCTGACGCAGCCGCCCGGGCTCGGAAAAGCGGCCAACAGGGCAACCGACGGCATGGGCGGGGGGTTTGGGGAGCCGCCGGTTACCAGGACGAGGGGCCATGAAATAAGAAAATGCGCAGGCCCTGACACCATAATGCCAGTTCTCTGCGTTCATGGGAACTGGTTTCCAGCTTAAAATTCAAACGTATATGAGGGAAAGCGCACACTCGTGATGATCTTCGCGCGGCTCCTCACGACAGGAACCACATCGGCCGTGCCGCGTCATAGAGACAGGCTCTTGCCGCGATCCTGGAGTGACGTCGATGATCAGGCTGCTTGTTATCGCTGGATTGGCACTGGCGCTCGCATGCGGCGGGACGCTGGCAGCCAAGCTCGACCTCGCCGCTGTCAACCAGGCGCAATTCAGCGAGGGCGAGCCGAAGGGCATCGATCCGATGGTGCTCAGAGCGCAGATCCTTCTCGATCGCGCCCGCTTCTCCCCCGGCCTGATCGACGGCCGCCTTTCCGACAATTTCTCCAAGGCCGTCGCGGCCTACCAGGCGGCCAACGGACTGCCCTCCGACGGCAAGCTCACCCGCGAGACCTGGGACAAGCTCGCGGCGACTTTCGCCGGGCCGGTGCTGGTAAACTACGAGGTCACGGCCAAGGATCTGCGCGGGCCGTTCACCAGGCGCATCCCTGCCCGCATGGAGCGGATGGCGCATCTGAAGCGGCTCGGCTATCGCAATGCGCGGGAAAAACTTGCGGAGCGCTTCCATGTCAGCGAACAGTTGCTGAGGCTGCTCAATCCCAAAGCCGGTTTCAGGAAGGCCGACACCACATTGGTGGTGCCCGATGTCGGCCGTGGCGATCCTCCCGCGGCCGTCGCCAGCGTCGAGGTCGACAAGGGCACCCGTCAGGTGCGCGCGCTCGATGCGTCGGGCAAAGCGCTCGCGGTCTATCCTGCCTCGATCGGCAGCGAGGAAAAGCCGGCGCCGAGCGGCATGGCGGAGGTCAAGCGCGTGGTGCACAATCCGACCTATCGATACAATCCGAAATTCGCCTTCAAGGGCGTCAAGAGCAAGCGGCCCTTCACCATCGCCAAGGGGCCGAACAATCCGGTCGGATCGGTGTGGATCGATCTCTCGATCGAGAGCTACGGCATTCACGGCACGCCTGACCCAGGCAAGATCGGCACCACCTTCTCGCATGGCTGCATCCGGCTGACCAACTGGGACGCCGAGGCCCTCGCCGCCATGGTCAAGCCGGGCACCAAAGTCGACTTCAAGGACGAGACGGCGCAGGACGGGCAAGTGCAGTGAGATGCCGGCAGGTCGCGATCCGCCGAGCCGCACCGCTGCATAAGCCCAATTTATCGTCATCCTCAGTTTTTCAGAACGTTACACCGCCTTGCCTCGCCTGTAGCTTCGACAGCGCGGTTTGGAGAATGGTCCGGATTTGGTGGTTCGATGCAAGCACATGCGCGGGTGGTGATCGTCGGCGGCGGATGCGTCGGCGCGGGTATTCTTTATGGCCTGGCCAAGCGCGGCTGGACGGATGTCGCGCTGCTCGAGCGCACGCAGCTCACCGCCGGCTCGACCTGGCACGCGGCGGGGCTGATCCCGTCCTATTCCCGCAACATCAATGTCGGGCGGATGATCAAAAAGACGATCGAAATCTATGAGGGCCTAGAAGCGGAGACCGGGCAGCCGGTCGGATGGCACAAATGCGGACAGTTGCGCATCGCCAATTCGAGAGACCGGCTCGACGAGTTCAAGAGCTATATGAGCGTGGCCGAGGTGCAGGGTATGCGGGCGCAATTGCTTACCCCCGACGAGGCGCGCAAGCTCTGGCCGCTGCTCGACAACAAGGACATGCTGGGCGCGCTCTACCATCCCGATGACGGCCATATCGCGCCGGCCGACGTGACGCATGCCATGGCCAAGGGCGCGCGGGATCTCGGCGCAAAAGTCTATCTCAACGCCGAGGTCACAGGCTTCACGCGGACCGCTTCCGGCGAATGGCTGGTCGAGACCAACCAGGGCGACATCACCTGCGAGCATGTGATTTGCGCCACCGGCAATTACGCGCGCCAGACCGGCGCGCTGCTTGGCTTGGAGATCCCGGCGATCCCCATCCTGCACCAGTACTGGATCACCGAAGCGGTGCCGGAAGTGGTGGAGCGCAAGCGCGCGGGCCGCCCCGAAATGCCGATCCTGCGCGACGAAGGTTTCGAGGGCTATCTGCGCGAGGAAGGCGACGGGCTGCTGTTCGGGCCCTATGAGCGCACCGAACACCTGAAACTCTTCGCGGAGGATGGCGTGCCGTCCTGGTTCGGCGCCGACCTGCTGGAAGAGGATTTCGAGGCGGTGTCGTGGAACTGGGAGCAGGCGCTGCAGCTGGTACCTGCGCTCGGGCGCGTCGGCATCAAGGCCAATGTGCGTGGCCCGTTCCAGATGACGGCGGACGAGCTGCCCTTGATGGGACAGGCCTGGGGCCTGCCCAATGTCTGGCTGGCCGAAGGCGTGCCGGGCGGCGTCCTGTGGGGCGGAGCGATCGGCTACTATTTGTCGGAGCGGATCGTCGAAGGCGGCAACAGTATCGATACATCCGATCTCGACCCGCGCCGCTTCGGCGACTACGCCAACAAGGAATGGACGCGCGAGAAGGTGCGCGAGGCGTGGGGCACGCATGCCGAGCAGAAATACCCGGGACAGGACATGCCCGCCGCGCGGCCGCAGAAGACCGCGCCCTCCTATGACCGGCTGACGGAACTGGGAGCGGTTTGGGGCGTGCTCAATGGCTGGGAGATGCCCAACTGGTTCGCGCGCGACGGAGTCAAGGCCAAGGACCAATATAGCTGGCGCTGGACGCCCAAGGGAAACCTCGTCGGCGAGGAAGTGCAGGCGGTGCGCAACGCCGTCGGGCTGGTCGAGATGACGCCTATGACCAAGTTCGAAGTGTCAGGTCCGAGCGCGGCCGCCTGGCTGGACCGGATCATCGCCAACCGCCTGCCGGCCGTCGGCAAGGTGACGCTGGCGCATCAGCTGACGGCCAACGGCGGCGTGCAGGCGGAGTATATGGTGGCGCGGCTTGGCGAGGACCTGTTCTACCTGATCTCGACGCCGCGCGCCGAACGCTGGAACTTCGATGATCTTTCCAGACTGCTTCCCGCCGACGGCAGCGTATACTTGAAGAACGTCACCAACGACCGCGGCTGCTTTACCGTCGTCGGACCCAAGGCGCGCGAGGTGCTGCAGCCGCTGACCGAGATTGACCTTTCCAACGAAAATTTTCCGTGGTTCGGCGTCAAGACCGGCAGCGTCGCCTTGGCAAGCGACGTGCGGCTGCTGCGGGTGAACTATGAGGGCGAGCTCGGCTGGGAACTCTATCACCCCCTGCCCTACCAGCGGCGATTGCTCGACGCGATCCTCAAGGAAGGCGAGAAGCACGGCATGCGGCTGGTCGGGCTGCACGCGCTGGAGTCGCTCAGGCTCGAGAAATCCTATCGCGCCATGCATCGCGACATGAACCCGGAGCTCAACGCGCTGGAGAGCGGGCTGGAGCGCTTCATCCGCCTCGACAAGGGCGACTTCGTCGGCCGTGACGCGGTTCTGAAATACAAGGAGCGCAACGACCAGCGCCGATCCGTGACGCTCAGGATCGACACCGACGGCGCCAGCACGCTTGCCAATGAAGGACTCTACACAGCGACGGCGCGCTGATCGGGCGCATCACGTCGGGCGGCTACGGCTACGCGCTCGGGCATGACGTGGCGCTGGCGCTGCTGCCCGAGCGGTTTTCGAAACCCGGCACCAAGCTCGACGTCGCGATCCTGGGCGACTGGAAGGTCGCCGAGGTGATCGCGGATTCGCCTTACGATCCGACCTCGGCCAGGGCGCGGATGTAATAGGTAGGGCCTGCAAAGGCCCCGTTGCCGACGTGTCCTTCGGAGGGAAGCCCGTATGCGTATCGATCGGATCAACGTCTATTCGGCGCAATTGCCGGTCAAAGGCGGCGTCTACCGCATGGCCAGGGCCGATGTGGAGGCGCTGGACTCGACGCTGGTCGAGATCGTTACCGATGACGGTTTTGCCGGATGGGGCGAGACCTGTCCGATCGGCCCGGTCTACCAGCCGCATCATGCGCTGGGCGCCCGCGCCGCGATCGCCGAAATCGCCCCGGGGCTGATCGGTTCGGAGATCGCCTCGATCAGACTTCTGGCCAAGCAGATGGACGAGCGGCTCAACGGCCACGGTTATGCCAAGGCCGCTTTCGACATAGCGTTCCTCGACCTGCTCGGCCAAAAACTCGGCGTGCCGGTCTCGACGCTGCTGGGCGGCGCGCTGACCGACCGCGTGCCGGCCTATTATTCGCTGATCGTCGGCCCGCCGGAGGAGACGGCGAGGATCGCCGCCGACAAGGTGAGCGCCGGTTACCCGCGCCTGCAGGTGAAGATCGGCGGGCGCAATCTCGAAGAAGACGTCGCCGTCGTCCACAAGGTCTGGGAAGCGGTCGGCTACACGGCTCGGCTAGCGGTCGACGGCAACCGGGGCCTGACGGTGGCCGCAGCGATCCATCTTGACCGGCTCTGCCAGCAAATTCCCTTCGTCTTCGAGCAGCCCTGCAACACGATGGACGAGATCGCGACGCTGAAAGGCCGCATGACACATCCGGTTTATCTCGACGAAAGCACCGAGGATCAGAACGCCGTGCTGCGGGCGATCTCGCTGGGCATCGCCGATGGCTTCGGCTTCAAAGTGACACGTCTGGGTGGCCTGACGAAGATGACGACCGTGCGCGATCTTTGCGCCATCCGCTCGCTGCCGCACAGTTGCGACGACGCCTGGGGCGGCGACATCATCGCGGCGGCCTGTGTGCATCTGGCCGCGACCGTCGAGCCGCGCCGCATGGAGGGCGCCTGGATCGCCCAGGAATACATCAAGGGCCATTTCGACCAGAAACAGCCGGTCATCATCAAGCAAGGGCACATCGCCGTGCCGCAGCGGCCGGGGCTGGGCGTGAAGCCGGAGCCCGGCATGTTCGGCAAAGCGGTGGCGATATACGGACGGTAACACTAGGCGCAAATCTGCGCGGTGGAGGCCGAAATTGTGCCGGCGATCACTTCGTGGACGACGCGGATCGTTCCGCCCTGTCCTGCGTTCTAGTGACACGCAAGGAGGAACGGCGATGGACGACGATCGGACCGAAAAGATCAGGCAGCGTGCCTATGAGATCTTTCAGCGCGAGGGCGGCATCCTTGGCAATCATGAACGGCACTGGCATCAGGCGGAGATGGAGATCGACCGCGAGGCCGCCCTGCCACTGACGGCAGGCGATGCGCTGCCAGAAACGCGCGAGATCGACAGCGCCGATGTGCTGACGGTGGAGGCGCTTGCGATGCGCACCGGCATTTCGGGCGATGAGGCGCAAGAGCTGCTCGACCGGCTGGGCAACGACCGCGCTGCGATCGAGCAAGCGGCGCGCGATCTGCAGGCACGCAAGCGCGGTGTCGATTAGTGGCACTGCACTGAGATTTTGACCGGTCGGCTCTGTTTGCGTTGGCAGGTGTACGCGTTGGAGATTGGCCGAAACGCCCATCGCGATCGTCATTCTAGGGCGAAGCAGGAGCGAAGCGACGCGGCGCAGACC
>NZ_VFWS01000060.1:0-29429 GCF_006443065.1 Mesorhizobium sp. B1-1-5
CGACACACCTAGCTCCTGTCCTCCTGCGGCAAAAAAATTCGCGCCGGCGCTGGCCAAAACGGCGCAAGGCGTGTATAGGCACCCGACTTTCTCAGATTATGGCCTCGATGCGGCCCTTTCGCGAGGGTTGCCGGGGCATTTTGACCATGTAGTGGAGCATATCCATGGCCGTTCCAAAAAGAAAAACCTCTCCGTCGAAGCGCGGCATGCGCCGCTCGGCCGACGCGCTCAAGGCCCCGACCTATGTCGAGGACAAGAATTCCGGCGAAATGCGCCGTCCGCACCACATCGACCTGAAGACCGGCATGTATCGCGGCCGCCAGGTTCTTGAGCCGAAGGAAAGCTGAGAAGCTTCCGCGGTTCATGACGTTTCAAAAGACCGGCCTTTGGCCGGTCTTTTTGCGTGCGGCCCTTGGTTGATGGAGGCCTGGGCCTCGCAGGCTGCAGAAAAGCCGGACAACCGGCTGACATTGTTATTTCATTAGGTCTTAGAGCGTGTTCGCCGCCGCCGGCGAAAAGCCTTGACGGCGCGCCTGCCGCGGATTTTACAAAAGGGGTGCCCCATTGGAGTCGCCCAGATGTTCGGTGCCATCCCGCTGCTGATCGTGCCCTTCGTCCTCTACAATCTCGGCCTGCTCGGATTGTTCGGCGGCGGCGACGATCCCTGGACGACCGAGATGTTCTCCTTCCGCATGATGTCGGGCGGCGTGTTCTCGATGACGCTCGGTGGCCTGATGGTGCTGATCGGGCTGATCTTCCTGTTCGTCGAGATCTCAAAATCGGTGCGCACCACCAACGCCTCGATCCTCGATCATCTTTTGTCGACGCTGGTCTTCATCGCATTCCTGGTCGAATTCCTGCTGGTGAAAGGCGCGGCGCACTCCGTCTTCTTCACGCTGATGGTCATCGCGCTGTTCGACGTGCTGGCCGGCTTCTCGGTGTCGATGCGGTCGGCCAGCCGGGATATCAATTTGAATTAGGTCTTCCAATGTCGTCATTCCAGGGCGAAGCAGGAGCGTAGCTCCGTCGCGAAGACCCTGGAATCCATGCCGTTACCTTCGCCAAGGAGTGCAACGGAGCAGAATTCTGCGCGCAGCAACGCTTCGAAGTCACGGATTCTATGGTCTGCGCGCTTCGCTCCCTGCTCCGCCATAGTATGACGATGCGAGGAACGTTCCGGCTAATCTCCAAACCCCCGATACGAAAGCGGTCAATCCACAGTAGCCTCAGCTTTTCGTGCGACCACTTCCTCGTAAGCAGCGCGCAGTTGCTGGCGCACGGTCGGCGTGCCCGGCGAGGTCTTGGACGGTGCGCCCAGATGCTCGTGACGCAGTTCGTCCATGAATTGGTCCCATAGCGGCGGACCGCCCTTTTCGAGCAGCTCGGCGCGG
Source organism: Mesorhizobium sp. B1-1-5 (assembly GCF_006443065.1). NCBI lineage: Bacteria > Pseudomonadati > Pseudomonadota > Alphaproteobacteria > Hyphomicrobiales > Phyllobacteriaceae > Mesorhizobium > Mesorhizobium sp. B1-1-5. Next base: position 1,392 of record NZ_VFWS01000060.1, read on the forward strand.
ATCGACAATTCTTCCGTAACCGGCAGCCAGACGCGTCCCCAGGCCCCGAGCTGCGCCATGATCGGCACCAGCGTGATCGCCATCTCCGTGAGGCTGTAGATCGCCTTCTGCTTGTGACTGGGGTCGTCGGCCTTGGTCAGCAGGCCGAGCTCCATCAGCCGCTTCAGCCGGTCGGCCAGGATGTTGGAGGCAATGCCTTCCAGCGAGCCGTTGAGCAACTCGCGAAAATGGCGCCTGCCGCCGAAGATCATGTCGCGCAGGATGATCAGGCTCCAGCGGTCGCCAAAGACCTCGAGCGACAGATTGATCGGGCAGCCGGATCGATGCTCGGCGGACATAACGATCTCCAAAAACCAGTTGCATTATGATATCGGTTTTATTATCGTGCAACCAATTGCAAAATGCAAGCGGAATGGAGGAGCAGATGACCACCGCAGCGCAGCGCCCCGACATCGTTTCGGAAAGCTTCGGCAGTCCGAAAGATCCAGCGATCCTTTTGATCATGGGCGCCATGGCTTCGATGCTGTGGTGGCCCGAACCCTTCTGCCGGCAGCTTGCCGGGCGCGGCCGCTTCGTTATCCGCTACGACAACCGCGACACGGGCCTATCGACCAAATATCCGCTGGGCGCGCCGCCCTACACATTCGAGGACATGGTGGACGACGCCATGCGCGTGCTCGACGACCATGGCGTCGCCAAGGCGCATGTCGCCGGCATGTCGATGGGCGGCATGCTCGCGCAAAGCGTGGCGCTGAAATATCCCGAACGCGTCAGCGCGCTCACCGTGATCTCCTGTTCGCCGCTCGGCGTCGATACATCCGGCCTGCCCGGAACGACCGAAGCCTACAAGCAGCACTCGGCCGAAGGCGGCAATGTCGACTGGTCGAAGCGGGAGCAGGTGATCGACTTCATGGTCAAGGACGCCCGTGCGATTGCCAGCACTCGCCATCCGTTCGACGAGGGGCGGACGCGCAAGATGATCGAGGAGGATTACGGCCGTTCCGGTGGGCTGGCCAGCGCGACCAATCATTTCCTGCTCAAGGGCGACGGCCCGCAGCGGACGGTGCGGGATCTTCGCGTGCCGTTGCTCGTCATCCACGGCACCGCCGACCCGCTCTTCCCGATCGAGCATGGCCAAGCTCTGGCCGGGGCCGTTTCCGGCGCGAGGCTGGTCAAGGTCGAAGGCGGTGGCCACGAACTGCATCGCAACGACTGGCCACAGATCGTCGAAGCCATCGCCGCACACGGCTAGCGCCGGCAAGACGCCGGCTTGACCGTCATCGTCGACCTCGGCGATGGAGCTTCGCGCGCGGCCTTCCTGAAGGTGTCGCCGACCGGCAAGATGCCAGCGCTGCATGACGACGCGGCGCAGCCCTGCAGACGGCGCCTTGAGGCCTCGGCCAAGCGCATGTCATTGCCTCAGAACCGCTTCACACTTCTGAGCGGCATGCATTGATGGCCAGGGGCTATTCTCCCGGCGCCGTTTCCCAGAACTGATCGAGCCAGATGTTGAGCCTGAGGAAGCCGGCGCTGCTGACAGTATAGACGCGCCTCGTGCCTTCGGGCTTGGCGTTGACCAGGCCGGCGTCCAGCAGGACCTTCAGATGCTGGGAAACCGCTGGGCGTGAGACGGGCAATCCGGCGGCCAATTCGTTCACCGTCTTCGGGCCGCGCCGGAGTTCTTCCAAGAGATGGCGCCGGTTGGGATCGGCTATCGCCATAAAGGCGTCAGAAAACATCATGCCTTTATTTGTGAGGCAAAGTCTCGCGAATCTCAACTATCGGTTTCAACCTTTCTGCGCGGATCGAGCCGCGTGGCCTCGGGCGTGACCGCGCGGTCCGCGGGCTGCGTCTTGAAGGCATCGCGGTCTTCGATCGGCACCGGCGCGCGGGCGCGGATGCGCAGCAGCGTGTAGCCGGCGAGGCTGAGATGCGCGAGCGCGGTTGCCAGGAAAAGCCCCTCCGGACGCACCGAGCCCATCAAGGCCGCGGCCAAAAGCGGGCCGATCATCGTGCCAAAGCCGTAGAGCAAGAGCAGACCGCCCGAAACCTTGACGAAGTCCTCGGAGCGGGCGTGGTCGTTGGCATGCGCGACGGCGATCGAATAGAGCGTATAGGCGAAGGCGCCATAGGCGGCGGTCATCACGATGATGAAGACACCCGAACGCGGCGCGATCAGGAAGATCAGCATCGCGACCAGGGCTGCGCCGAAGGCTGCGCCGGCCAGCACGAAGCGCCGGTCGGTTGTATCCGACAGGCGCCCGGCCGGTAGCTGCATGGCGGCACCGGAAATGACCACCAGGCTCATCATCAGCGCGATCTCGGCGGTCGATATGCCGACGCGCGCGCCATAGACGGCGCCCAGCGTGCCCCAGGCACCGTTGGCGATGCCGATCAGGAGGCAGGCCACCGCCGATACCGGCGAGTTGGCGTAAAGGCCTTTGACGTCGAGCTTGACGTCCTGCAGGGGCTTGGGATGCGACTGCGTCGACACGGCCGTCGGAATGAGCGACAGGCAAAACAGGATGCCGGTGATCATGAACAGCGAGGCTGACCGCACATCGCCGCCGGCGACGATCATCTGGCCGCCCATGATCGAGGCATAGGTGACCATCATGTAGAGGCCGAAGACGGTGCCGCGGTTCTCGTTGGTGGCCTTCTCGTTAAGCCAGCTCTCGATCACCATGAAGGCGCCGGCCATGGTGAAGCCGGTGAAGGCGCGCAAAAGGATCCAGACATATTCGTCGATGATGAGGCCGGTGAGCAGCGCGACGATCGCGCCCGACGCGGCGAAGGCGCCGAAAGCCCTGACATGGCCGGCGCGGCGCACGAGACGCGGTGCGAAGAAGCAGCCGGCAACGAAGCCGCCGGCCCAGGCCGTGCCCATCAGGCCGAGCGATGCGGTCGAAAAGCCTTCCACCTGGCCGCGCAGCGGCAGGAGCAGACCGTGCAGGCCGGATGCGGCGAGCAGGAACGCGGTGCCGCGCAGCAGCGAGAGGATCGGTCTGTAGGTTGCAAACATCGCTTGATCCGGGTTCGAGACGCAGGGCCTGAAGACAGATTTATTCGGGCTTTTCGGCGGCGAGCGAGCACGCCGAACAATTTATCCGCGGCGGAACAGCGACTCGGCGGCGGATTTGGTGGCGCCCTTGGCGGTGCGCTCGGCTTCCAGCCTGGCGATCTCGTCGCGCAGCAATGCGATGCGCTCGGCCAATTCGTCGACGGACAGCAAAGACAGGTCCTGGCCGATCTCGTGCGGGCGCTGCTTTTTCCTGGGTTCGTCGTCGAAGATCGCTCCTCTCTTACTCGGCCATTTGCCTGATCTGGCAATCGGCATACATAGAGCAATTCCGGGAAAAGTGCGTAGCGGTTTTCCGTCCGGAATAGCGTAGGAACAAAGAGTTGGAGCAGGTTGGCGCTTCTTCAAGCGCCGAACTGCTCCAGGCAGCGGCGCCGATGCAAACGGGCGGCGATAGACCGGGACACAGGGAGAAGACGATATCATGGCAAACGGACAGAAGATTCCGGCGAAGATGACGGCCATCGCGATCTCGCAACCGGGTGGGCCAAGGGTGCTCAAGCCGGAAACGCGCGACGTGCCGGTGCCCGGCCCCGGCGAAGTGCTGATCCGGGTGCACGCGGCCGGCGTCAACCGGCCGGACGTCCAGCAGCGCAAGGGCGCCTATCCGCCGCCACCCGGTGCATCCGACCTGCCGGGCCTCGAAGCGTCGGGCGAAATCGCGGCGCTCGGCGACGAGATATCGCGCTGGCGCATCGGCGACCGGGTCTGCGCGCTGACGCCGGGCGGCGGCTATGCCGAATATGTCAAGGTTCATGCCGGCAGCGTGCTGCCGCTGCCGGCGGGTTTCACGCATTCGGAAGCCGCCGCGGTTCCGGAAAACTACTTCACTGTCTGGCATAATGTATTCGAGCGCGGCGGCCTGAAGAAAGGCGAGACGCTGCTTGTCCATGGCGGTTCGTCCGGCATCGGCACCACCGCCATCCAGCTCGCCTCGGCCTTCGGCGCCACTGTGATCACCACTGCCGGCAGTAAGGAGAAATGCGACGCCTGCCTGAAGCTCGGTGCCGACCGGGCGGTCAACTACCGCGAGGAGGATTTCGTCGCCGCCGTGAAGGATGCGACCGATGGCAAGGGCGCCGACGTCATCCTCGACATGGTCGGCGGCGATTACGTCGGGCGCAATTACGATGCCGCGGCCGTCGAAGGGCGCATCGTGCAGATCGCGGTGCAGGCCGGCGCCGTTGCCAGCGCGGACTTCTCCAAGATCATGGTGAAGCGCCTGACACATACCGGCTCGACGCTTCGTCCGCGCACGGTCGAGTTCAAGGCGGCGATCGCAGCCGCGCTCGAGGCCCAGGTGTGGCCGCTGCTCAGCACGCGCAAGGTGGCTCCCGTGATGGACATGATCTTTCCGCTGACCGAAGCCTGGCGGGCGCACGAGCGAATGGAAGAGGGCGAGCATATCGGCAAGATCGTCCTCGACGTGGAGTAGGATGGGTCGTTATTCAGGTGAGGCCGGCCTGCAAATGCCGGGCTTCTGCGCTTCCGGTGCTCACGTATTAAAGTACGCTCCGCTCCGGTTCTCGAAGTCCACCATTTTCGACTCGGCCTGACCTGAATCTCGACCCATCCTGGCGTCGGCGCGTGTTCCGGTTCCAAGCTGAACGAAACCATAATGCTGCATTGCACAAAACGCATTGCGGCCATGCAAAAGCGTCCGTTCAATTTGTGGGCAGGAGTGCCTATTTACGCGGCATCAAACGATTTGACCAAACGACTGGAGAACCATCATGAACCCGATCAGTGCTTTCCGTAAGTGGCGCATGTACAACGAGACCGTGCGCGAGTTGAACAAGCTCAATGCCCGCCAGCTTAGCGACCTCGGCATCAACCGGGCCGACATCGAGCGTATCGCCCGCCAGGCGGTGTAATCAGACGCAGCCCGGCCTCGCGGTCGGGCTGCGACATGCAAGCCAGAGCCGTCGAGACGCTTGCTTGTTTCCGGTTCCAAACCCGCTGGACCTCGTCCAGCGGGTTTTGTCTTTTTAGGGCCTTGAATCGGCCCTTCCCAAAAACATTGCGAAAATTGGAGGGAGCGTTTATACAGGCCGCGAATTTCCCATTTTGGTGGCTCTAAAACCACCGCCCGCGCGGGAACGCGGGCGAACGAGAAGGATTTTTGATATGGCCAATTCGCTGCTGATGCCCAAGGCGACCGCCGTTTGGCTGGTCGACAACACCGCGCTCTCCTTCGAGCAGATCGCGCAGTTCTGCGGGCTGCATCCGCTCGAAGTCAAGGCAATCGCCGACGGCGAGTCGGCCCAAGGCATCAAGGGTATGGACCCGATCATCACCGGTCAGCTGACGCGCGACGAGATCGCGCGCGGCGAGAAGGACATCAACCACCGGCTGAAGCTGTCGGAGCCGAAGGTGCGGGTGCCGGAATCGAAGCGCAAGGGCCCGCGCTACACGCCTTTGTCGAAGCGCCAGGACCGGCCGAACGCCATCTTGTGGCTGGTGCGCAACCATCCCGAGCTCAAGGATGCGCAGATTGCCCGTCTCGTAGGCACCACCAAGTCGACGATCGAGCAGATCCGCGAGCGCAAGCACTGGAACTCGGCCAATCTGCAGCCGATGGATCCGGTGACGCTCGGCCTCACCTCGCAGATCGACCTGGACCTTGAGGTCAACCGCGCCTCGCGCGGCCGCGAGCCGGCGCAGCCCGTCGGCGACACGCTGCTGCCCGCCGCGCTCACCGAACGGCTGGTGCCGGCGCCGGAGAAGCCGAAGGATGAGGACCAGGAGCTCGATGCCAACGCCGTCTTCGCCAAGCTTTCGGCGCTCAAGTCGAAGGACAAGGACGAAGATGAAGAGTAAGGAGGGGTCGGCCTTGGTCGACTTGCCGCTCAATAAAAAAGCCCGCTTCGAGCGGGCTTTTTTATTGGACAATGGCTTGGGAGGAAGTCACGTCCGCGCGGCGCGGTCGGGCGCCATGCCGTAATCCTCTGAGCGCTCGACGGCCCGGTAGAAATCGGCGAGCTGCTTGCCCCGTTCCGGCTTGAAGATGCGGCCGGCAATGACGACCGAGGCGATGCGGTCGATGCGGAAGGCGCGGAAATCGTCGCGCATCTCGCACCAGGCGACCAGGGTCCAGACCTTGCCCCAGAACCACAGCCCCAACGGCCTGATGTCGCGCGCGGTACCGCGGCCGGCTTCGTCGGAATAGTCGATGGTCAGCACCTGGCGCTTCTCGATGGCGCGCTCGATCAGGTCGATCGCTTCCCGCGCGGCGTCGCTTACCACCCACATCGGCGTATGGATCTCGGTGCGGGCGATGCGGTCCTTCTCGGTGTCGGGCAGCACGGCGCCGATCTTGACCAGCGCCTCGTCGGCGGCCCTCGCCATTGTGGCACCGCCGAAGGCGCGCACCATGCGGGCGCCGGCAACCAGCGCCACGATCTCGTCACGTGTGAACATCAGCGGGGGAAGGTCGAATCCCTCCCGCATCATGTAGCCGACGCCCGCTTCGCCATCGATCGGCACGCCGGTCGACTGCAGGTCGGCTATGTCACGGTAAATGGTGCGTTCGGAAACCTCGAGCCATGCGCCGAGCTTCTGCGCGGTGACCAGCCGGCCGCCCCGCAAATGCTGCACGATCTGGAAAAGCCTGTCAGCACGACGCATCGCTAGATCCCCCCAGGATATGACTTAAGCCCTTCGCGCGTGCGCTGCGCGGCAACGAATTTCGCACCGAAGGACAATCCGCCTGCGGTCGGCGCCAGCATCGACTGGCCCTGGACGACATCACCGACCGTGGGCAGCGACGGCGTGATGCCGACGATGCTCGGCGTGCTCAGCCTGCCGTTCCAGCTTTTCACCATGCGCGGATTACTCCGGATCGTTGGTTGATGTTCGTTGCTGTCAGGATCGACGCCGCTCCAATTACCGCATGCCTCCTGACAACATACTGTCAGGAGGCTGCGGCGAAACTACCGGCGAACAAGGCTCTTTCCCTGAACTCAACATTACTGGCCGCATTACATCTGGGCGCTACTGCGCTCCAATCCAAGTCGCGGCGCAAAATTTCAGTTTTCACGCACGCGGCCCTGGTAAAGGTCCGGCCAGCCGATGTCCTTGCGGATGTCCGCCGGCAAAGTGTTCAGGAAACGCTGGGTGCGAATCTCGTTGCGCACGGTGCGGATCCTGCCGACATAGTGCTGCACACTACGCAGAATTGTAAAACCGTTCATGACGTCACTCCTCTCTTTTTGATGAGAAGAGTATCTCACACCCCTCCTGACAGCAGTCTGTCAGGAGGTTGGCAGGGCGCGGAGGAAGACGGTGCGGTGCCGTTCGCAGCGTTCGAATAGGCCCTATTTCTGTCAGGACTGCTCCGCCCGAGGGTGCGCTCGAGAACAGCTTTGACAGTCGCCATCGATGCTGGTCAAAGGCGGCATGACGAAACTGTTTGCCCTTGTCATCTGCGGCATCATGCTGATCCAGGTCATCAAGCCGCTGGGCTGGCCGGGGCTGAGGCGGCGCGGCGATTTTTGGAAGCTGGCGCTGCTTGCGATGGCCGCTATCTCGCTGGCGGCGGTGCTTGGGCACTGGGCGTAGGCCTGTCCATATTCGGGGAGGACGGCCCGCGAGTGGCGCGTCCTGCCGTTCACGCGCAGCAGTCCGGCCGGTCCTTGTCTTTGTCCCGATATTCGTCATGCAGGCGCACCCAGTCCATCAGGTTGTGATAGGGACCCGTCTCGCCGCGGCCCTTCGGCGTCATGTCGAGATAATGATAGGCGCCGATCAGCGCGTCGCCGCCGCGGGCGCGCGACATGAAGGTGAGGAAGATGTCGCCGCACTCGTTGCGGTAGAAGATGCTGGTGCCGGGCAGGTCTTTCGACCGTAACGGGCGCTTCTCGAAATTGTAGGTGGTTTCGCCCGCCGCGATCTGCCTGTCGGTGAAGGAGACCTGCAGGTCGAAGTTGAAATCGGACGCATAGGACGACATCCAGTCGAACTTCCAGCCCATGCGCTGCTTGTAAGGCAGGATTTCGGCCAGCGGCGCACGCGAGACGACGACCAGCGAGACGTCATGATGCTTCAGGTGCCGGTTGGCGCCGTCGATATGGTCGGCGAGGAACGAGCAGCCCTCGCAGCGGTGGTCGGAGCCCGGCGCCATCATGAAATGATAGACGATGAGCTGGCTCTTGCCGGCGAACAGTTCGGCAAGATGCTTCGGCCCCGCTTCGCTCTCGAAAACATAATCCTTGCGCAGCTTGAACCAGGGCAATTGCCGCCGCTCCGCGGCGATAAGCTCGCGGAACTTCGTCAGCTCCTTCTCGCGCTCGAGATGCTTCCTGTGCGCTTCGAACCATTCCTCCCGCGAAACCACGGCATTGCGATGCATGACCATCTCCTGTCCTCTCCTGCCAAGGACGTTCGACATCGGCGCGATCCGACATGGTCGATAGCGGTCGGCGCCTGACAAGTGGGAATGCGGCTCGCAAAAAGCAAAACCCGGGCTGCCGGCCCGGGTTTTTATGCACTGCTCAGGGATGGTGTCAGGCGGCCTTTTCCAGCGCCGGCAGCCATTTTCCGAGCGCCGCCAGATGGTTCATATGGGCGCGGTGAGTGAAGGCGGCCTGGCCGGCGGCAACATTCGAGGCCTTGCCGCTCCATGCCTTCTGCGGCGCGGCCTGCAGCGCGCGGCCATAGGAGAAGGTCAGTTTCCAAGGATGCGGGCCGATGGCGTTGATGGCATTGAGGTTGGCGGTCGCCTCCTCGTCCTCCTGGCCGCCGGAGAGGAAGGCGATGCCGGGCACTGCCGACGGCACCACTTCGCGGAACAGCTTGATCGTCTTCTCGGCGATTTCCTCCGGGCTGTCGGTCTTGCCCGACTTCTTGCCGGAGATGACCATGTTCGGCTTGAGGATCGAGCCTTCCAGCACGACGCGGGCCGCGTAAAGCTCGTCGTAGAGCTTGATCAGCGTCGCCTTGGAGACCTCGTAGCAGGTGTCGATCGAATGCGCCCCGTCCATCAGCACTTCCGGCTCGACGATCGGCACGATGCCGGCCTCCTGGCACAGCGCAGCGTAGCGGGCCAAAGCGTGGGTGTTCGAGGCGATCGAATTGGCCGACGGCACACCCTTGGTGATGTCGATGTCGATCACCGCGCGCCATTTGGCGAAGCGGGCGCCGAGCTTGTAATAGTCGGCGAGCCGCTCGCGCAGCCCATCCAGGCCCTCGGTGATGTTGTCGCCGGGAAAGCCGGCCAGCGGCTTGGCGCCGAGATCGACCTTGATGCCGGGAATGGCGCCGGCGGCCTTGATGATGTCGACGAGCGGCGTGCCGTCGGCGGCCTGCTGGCGAATGGTCTCGTCATAGAGAATGACGCCGGAGATGTATTTTGACATCGCGTCCCTGGACCGGAACATCATCTCGCGATAGTCGCGCCGGTTATCGGCGGTGGATTCGACGCCGATGACGTCAAAACGCTTCTTGATGGTGCCGGAGCTCTCATCGGCGGCCAAAAGGCCCTTGCCGCCGCTCACCATAGCGGCGGCGATATCTTCGAGACGTTCGCTCATGGGTGCTCTCCTTCGCTGCGTTTATTCCGCGCCGGCAGAACACTACCGCCAAAGGAATGACGCCGGAAAGCTAGAATCGATCGAAAGCCGCGCGGGCTTTGCCTGGGCTCGGACTGTCTACCGCTTCAGCACCTCGACGCCGGGCAGCGGCTTGCCTTCCATCCATTCGAGGAACGCGCCGCCGGCGGTCGAGACATAGGTGAAATCGCCGGCGACGCCGGCATGGTTGAGCGCGGCCACCGTGTCGCCGCCGCCGGCGACCGACACCAGCTTGCCTTGCTTGGTGCGGGCAGCGGCATGCTTTGCGGCGGACACCGTGGCGCGGTCGAAAGGCTCGATCTCGAAGGCGCCGAGCGGGCCGTTCCAGACCAGCGTCGCGGCGCGGTCGATCCAGTCGTTGACGCTCTGCACGGTCTTTGCACCGACATCGAGGATCATGCCGTCGGCCGGCACGTCCGAGATGGCGACGGTCTCGCTGGCGGCGCCCGCCTTGAATTCCTTGGCCACGACGCCATCGGCGGGCAGGATGATGGCGCAGCCGGCTTCCGCCGCCTCGATCATGATCTGCTTGGCGGTGCCGGCGAGGTCATGCTCGCAGAGGGATTTGCCGACATCGGTGCCGCGCGCGGCAAGAAAGGTGTTGGCCATGCCGCCGCCGATCACGAGCGCGTCGACCTTCTTCACCAAATTCATCAAAAGGTCGATCTTGGTCGAGACCTTGGCGCCGCCGACGATGGCCACCACCGGCCGTACCGGATCGCCGAGGCCCTTTTCCAGCGCGTCGAGTTCGGCCTGCATGGTACGGCCGGCATAGGCCGGCAGAAGATGCGCGAGGCCTTCGGTCGAGGCATGCGCGCGGTGCGCGGCGGAAAAGGCGTCGTTGACATAGATGTCGCCATTGGCGGCAAGCTGTTCGGTGAAGGCCGGCTCGTTCTTCTCCTCGGCCTTGTGGAAGCGGGTGTTCTCGAGCAGCAGGACGTCGCCGTCCTTCATCGCCGCGACGGCTTCCGCGGCCTTGGCGCCGATGCAGTCGGCGGCGAAACCGACCGGGAGGCCGAGAACGTCAGCCGTGGCCCTGGCGATCGGCTCCAGCGAGAACTCGGCCGATGGGCCGTCCTTGGGGCGGCCGAAATGCGCAAGCAGGATCACCTTGGCGCCCTTTTTCGAGAGCTCGGCGATGGTAGGCGCAATGCGCTCGATGCGGGTGGCGTCGGTCACCTTGCCGCCGGCGACGGGAACGTTGAGGTCGACGCGCACCAGGACGCGCTTGCCGCTGACGGCGCCGATATCGTCGAGTGTCTTGAAGCCGGCCATGGTCGTTCCTTCCTAGTGCCTTGACGCAATCCGGACGGGAAAACCGCCCACACTTTTCCCGAAATTGCTCTAGCGAAAACGCGGCGACCTTACTCGGCGCGAAGGACGATGCAAGGGCCGCGTCGATAGCGCGCGCGCAAAAATGATGTCGCCGTGAGACATCAGCCTTCGCCGGTTGCCTTCTGCCCGTCCGCTGCGGGCGCCACGGCGTCGACCGGCACGTCGTCGGCTGTCTGCTTCTTCGCGGGCCTGCGCCAGCTGTGGATTAGCGCCGCGATGCGGTCGCCGATCTCGCCGGCGCTCATGAACACCGGCACGCGCGCGACCGGCGCGGTCGGCTCGAAGGACAGGCCAAGGCCGGTGATCCTGCCTTTCTCGTCGACATCGCGCACGATCAGCTCGATCGGGCCGATCATCACACGGTCGGCATATTCGGCACGGCCGCCGAGCCGCTCGGTAACGAGCGCTGCAACGGTGAGCTTCTGCTCGGCCTCGGACAGGCCGGGGGCGTAGGCGGCTTCCAGCTCCGCGGCCGAGCGGGCCGGATCGACGGCAAAGGCGCCGAAGAAGTCGGCATCCTCCGGATCGACCACGGCGCGGCTGGCGAAGAGCTTGTCGAGCAGGCGCGGGTAGCGGTCCGGCACGAAGATGTAGACCTGATCGCCGGCCGCCAGCCGGCCCATGTCCTGAAAGCGCATCGAGCGGCCGTCGCGCAGCACCAGCGAGGGCCTCGCCCAGCGCGGGATGCGCTCGCCCCGCGCCACCGGACTGCCGGGTGCTACGCGGTAGGCGAGCAGCTCATGATGCGCCGAGCCCGGCAGCTCGAGCTCCACCTTGTCCAGCGGCCCAAGACGGGCCGGCACGATCAGGCCGAGGCGGCGCGCCAGCGGACCGACCGTCCAGCCCTGCACCACCAGCGACACCAGCACGATGATGAAGGCGGCGTTGAAGATCAGCCGGCCATGCTCCAGGCCGCCGAGCAGCGGCGTGATGGCGAGCAGGATCGAGACCGCACCGCGCAGGCCGACCCAGGAGACGAAGGCGACCTCTGGCCGCGGCAGGCGGAACGGGACGAGGCAGAGCCAGACGGCGACCGGGCGGGCGACGAAGATCAGGAACAGGCCGAGCAGGATCGCCGGCACAAGGATTTCGGGGAATTGCGAGGGTGTGGCGAACAGGCCGAGGATCAGGAACATGATTATCTGCGCCAGCCACGACATGCCGTCCTGGAAGCGCTTGAGGATGGTGACGGCGCGTATGTCGGAATTGCCGGCGACCAGTCCGGCAAGATAGACGGCGAGGAAGCCCGAGCCGCCGACGGCGCCGGCCGCCGCGAACACCATCAGCGATAGCGTCAGCACGAAGATGGGCAGCAGGCCGTGATCGAGATTCAACCGCTCGACCAGACGCACGATGCCAAAGCCGCCGAGCACGCCGATGACGGCACCGAGCCCCATATTGGCGAGGAAGCCGAGCAAAAGGTTGGTGGCCAGCACATTGGCTTCCGGATTGGCGTGCGCGGCGATGATCTCGACCAAGGTGATGGTGAGGAAGATGGCGATCGGGTCATTGGTGCCGGATTCCACTTCGAGCGTCGCGCGCACGCGCTCGCGCAGATGGATCTCGCCGGCGCGCAGCAGGAAGAACACGGCGGCCGCGTCGGTGGAGGCGACGGCGGCGCCGAGCAGGGAGGATTCCAGCCAGCTGAGCTTGAGAACATAGGAAGCGGCGGCGCTGAAGATGGCTGTGGTCAAGATAACGCCGATCGTGGCCAGCGACAGCGCCGGCCCGGCTGCTTGCCTGAGCGCGTTGAGCGGCGTGCCGAAACCGGAATCGAACAGGATGACCGCCAAAGCCAGTGAGCCGGCAAAATAAGCCAGCCGCGCGTTGTCGAATTCGATGCCGAGGCCGTCGACACCGGTGGCAAGCCCGATGCAGAGGAAGAGCAGCAGCAAGGGAGCGCCGAAGCGGAAGGCGATCAGGCTCGAAAACGCGGCGGCGACAATGAGCGCCGTGCCGACCAGCGTCACGAGATAGATCGCATGCTCCATCCGCTATTGCCCCTCCAAATCCCTCTGTTTGTGGCTTTACGGGAGAGTGGGGCGAAGACATGACCAGTGCAAGGCAACAGGATGTTTTTTGGGGCCAACGCTTCCAAACTTCGTCATTCCAGGGCGAAGCAGGAGCGAAGCTCCGTCGCAGATTCTGGAATGACGACGCGACTGGTGTTCCGGCTAGTCACCATAGTGCGCGGATCGGCCGAATCTTAAACGAAAACGCCCGGCCGAAGCCGGGCGTTTCAAATTTCCGATGACTTCCGGATCAGGCGATGGTCTTGCCGAAGGCGACGGCGGTGTCGCCCATGCGGTTCGAGAAGCCCCATTCGTTGTCGTACCAGGACAGCACCGAGACGAAGTTGCCGTCCATCACCTTGGTCTGGTCGAGCGCCACGATCGAGGAATGCGGGTCGTGGTTGAAGTCGATCGACACGTTCGGGTGATGAGTGACCGACAAAACGCCCTTCAGCTTGCCATTGGACGCGGCGATGACCGCTTCGTTGATCTCCTGCGCGGAGGTCGAGCGCTTGGCGATGAACTTGAAGTCGACAACCGAGACGTTCGGGGTCGGCACGCGGATCGAAATGCCGTCGAGCTTGCCCTTGAGCTCGGGCAGGACAAGGCCGATCGCCTTGGCCGCACCCGTCGAGGTCGGGATCTGCGACAGCGCCGCGGCGCGGGCGCGGTAAAGATCCTTGTGCATGGTGTCCAGCGTCGGCTGGTCGCCGGTATAGGAATGGATCGTCGTCATCATGCCCTTCTCGATGCCGACGGTCTCGTGCAGCACGGCCGCCAGCGGCGCCAGGCAGTTGGTGGTGCAGGACGCGTTCGAGATGACGATGTGGTCCTTGGTCAGCTTGTCGTGGTTGATGCCGTAGACGACGGTGAGGTCGGCGCCTTCGGCCGGAGCCGAAACGAGAACGCGCTTGGCGCCGGCGGTCAGGTGCGCGGCGGCCTTGTCGCGGGCGGTGAAGATGCCCGTGCATTCGAGCGCGATGTCGATGCCGAGCTCCTTCCAGGGCAGCTGGGTCGGATCCTTGATCGCGGTGACCTTGAACTTCTCCTTGCCGACCGAGATCTGGTCGCCGTCGACGGTCACCTCATGCGGGAAGCGGCCATGCACGCTGTCATAGCGCAACAGGTGCGCATTGGTCTCGACCGGGCCGAGGTCGTTGACGGCGACCACGTCGATGTCCTTGCGGCCGGATTCATGGATGGCGCGCAGGATGTTGCGGCCGATGCGGCCAAATCCGTTGATGGCAACTCTGACGGTCATTGTTCTCTCCCTTGGGGCGGATGGGTCCGCAGTGTCATAACGGCGGAAGGCGCAAGAATCCAGCCGCAGAACGTCGCATTTAAATCGATTAGGTTGGTCCAGCCCGGCAAAGCGTCAATCGATGTTGCCGGGCTGAGCCAATTCCTAGTTGCCGCGCAGGCGGGCTTCGACCGCCTTGGCCGCGGCCTCGGCGGTGATGCCGAAATGCGGATAGAGCTGCTCGATCGAGCCGGAGGCGCCAAAACCGTGCATGCCGACGAAAATGCCGTCGGTGCCGATCAGGTGATCCCAGCCCTGGCGGATGCCGGCCTCGATCGCGACCTTCACCTTGGCGCTGCCGATGGTCTTCTTGCGGTAATCCTCGCTCTGCTGGTCGAACAGCTCGAAGCAGGGCACAGAGACGACGCGGGTCGGATGGCCGTGCTTTTCCAGCAGGTCGCGCGCGCCGAGCGCGATCTCGACCTCGGAGCCGGTGGCGAAGATCGTCACCACGGCCTCGCCGCCGGCGGCGGCCAGCTCATAGGCGCCCTGGCTGGAGAGGTTCGTTGCCGAGTGCTCCGTGCGCACGGTCGGCAGGTTCTGGCGGGTCAGCGCCAGCGTCGAGGGCGTCTTTTCGGATTCCAGCGCTATCTGCCAGCATTCGGCGGTTTCGATCGCGTCGGCCGGGCGGAAGACATTGTGGTTCGGGATGGCGCGAAGTGCGGCCAGATGCTCGACCGGCTGGTGGGTCGGGCCGTCCTCGCCGAGGCCGATCGAATCATGCGTCATGACGAAGATCGAGCGGATGCCCATCAGCGAGGCAAGGCGCATCGACGGGCGGGCATAATCGGAGAAGCACAGGAAGGTGCCGCCATAGGCGATCAGGCCTCCATGCAGGGTCAGGCCGTTGATCGCCGCCGCCATGCCGTGCTCGCGAATGCCGTAATGGACATAGCGCTGGCCATAATCTTCGGGCGTGATGTTCTTGGTCTGGCTGGTCTTGGTGTTGTTGGAGCCGGTAAGGTCGGCCGAGCCGCCGATGGTCTCCGGCACCGCGCCGTTGATGACTTCCAGCGCCATTTCCGACGACTTGCGGGTGGCGACCTTCGGCTTGTCGGCCGACAGCTTCTTCTTGTAGTCGGCGATGACGGCATCGAAGTTGGAGGGCAGCTTGCCGGCGACGCGGCGCTCGAACTCGGCCTTGAGCTTCGGCTCGGCCTTCGCCAGGCGGCCTTCCCAGTCGGCGCGGGCCTTGGCGCCGCCCGTGCCGACGGCGCGCCATGCGTCGAGGATGTCGGCCGGAATCTCGAAGGGCGGCGAGTCCCAGTTGAAGAATTTGCGCGCGCCGGCGATTTCCTCGGCGCCGAGCGGCGAGCCATGCGCCTTGTTGGTGCCGGCCTTGGTCGGGGCGCCGAAGCCGATGGTGGTCTTGCAGGCGATCATCGTCGGCTTGTCGGAATGGCGCGCCGCCTCGATGGCATAGGCGATCGCTTCCGGATCGGTGCCGTCGATGTGGCTGGCGTTCCAGCCGCACGCCTGGAAGCGGGCGACCTGGTCGGTGTTGTCGGCCAGCGAGACCGGACCGTCGATCGAGATGTTGTTGTTGTCCCAGAAGACGATCAGCTTATTGAGCTTCAGATGCCCGGCCAGTGCGATGGCTTCGTGGGAGACGCCTTCCATCAGGCAGCCGTCGCCGGCCAGCACATAGGTGTAGTGGTTGACGAGGTCGTTGCCGAAGGCGGCGTTCATGATGCGCTCGCCGAGCGCAAAGCCGACCGAATTGGCGAGGCCCTGGCCGAGCGGGCCGGTGGTGGTCTCGATGCCGGCGGCATGGCCGTATTCGGGATGGCCGGCGGTCTTGGAGCCGAGCTGGCGGAAATTCTTGATCTGGTCGATCGTCATGTCCTCATAGCCGGTGAGGTAGAGGAGCGAATAGAGCAGCATCGAGCCGTGGCCGGCCGACAGAATGAAGCGGTCGCGGTCGGCCCAGTGCGGCGCCTTGGCGTCGAATTTCAGGAAACGGCTGAACAGCACCGTGGCGATGTCGGCGCAGCCCATGGGCAGGCCGGGGTGACCGGAGTTCGCCTTCTCGACGGCGTCCATGGAAAGGAAACGGATCGCGTTGGCCATCCGATCATGTTGTTCACGCGAGGTCATGCTTCCTCCGGAAGTGAGTTGGAGCCTGGGGAGAACCCTTGGAAAAGGATGCCGCGACACATAGCAGGCGCGGTCTTTTAGTCAACAAATCGGGATGGATTTTGCCGGGCTTGTGATGGCATCGAGCGCCTACATTAGCGATAGCGGGGGACAGTCGCGAGAGCTTTGTTGACGCGCCCTTCACCCGGCGCCTAATCTTTCCCAGGTAACGTATTCTGAACGCGTGCGATTCGGTGATGGGCAGGGCATAGGACGAGGCCATGACCGGGGAAACGACCCTCAAGGAAGTCATCGCCAGGCTGGGCAAGGCCATGGAAGGGCTGGAAAACGCCGTGGCGGCGAAGCTCGAGCATGAGCGCGATTATTCGGAAGCCGAGGCCGAGGTGCAGCGCATGAACGCCGACCGTTCGCGCTTGGCGCAGGAGCTCGACAATTCCGAAGCGCGCGCAGAGCGGCTGGAGGACGCCAACAAGGAAGTGTCGCGGCGGCTGGTGACCGCCATGGAAACCATCCGCGCGGTCCTGGACAGGTAAGGCAATGGCACAGGTCACGGTTTCCATCGACGGCAAGCAGTATCGCATGGCCTGCGACGAAGGCCAGGAAGAGCATCTGATCGACCTTGCCGAGCGCTTCGACCGCTATGTCTCGCACCTGAAGGATTCCTTCGGCGAGATCGGCGATCAGCGACTCACCGTCATGGCCGGCATCATGGTGATGGACGAGCTCTCGGAGCTCACCAAGCGTGTCAAAGGCATGGAGAGCGAAGTGCTGACCCTGCGCAAGACGCGCGACGAGGCGCTGACCAAGGCCGACAAGAGCGACAGCGTGCTCACGACCGCGCTCGGCGCGCTCGCGCAGCGCATGGAAGACCTCACGGCGACGCTCGCGATAAGGAAAGCCTGAGCGGCCCACCCTCTCGCAAAAAGTGGAAGAATCCTGCCGAGGATCGCCGCGCCCGCGAAAAAAATTCGGCTGCAGCGGGCTCGGGTACGGTTCCCGGCGTTTGACCGATGCCGCGATGGTGGTAGCTTAGAATGCGTGCCGGCCGCGCCGGCCACCGTTTCAAAACAGGGTAGGGATAGGTCATGAGTCTTCGTATCAACGATGTCGCGCCGGATTTCACGGCCGAGACCACGCAGGGCACCATCAAGTTCCACGACTGGATCGGCGACGGCTGGGCGGTGCTGTTCAGCCATCCGAAGAATTTTACGCCGGTCTGCACCACCGAGCTCGGCACCATGGCCGGCCTCGAAGGCGACTTCAAAAAGCGCAACGTCAAGATTATCGGCATCTCGGTCGATCCGGTATCGAGCCACGAGAAGTGGCAGGCCGACATCAAGACCGCTACCGGCCAGACGGTGAACTATCCGCTGATCGGCGATAAGGACCTCAAGGTCGCCAAGCTCTATGAAATGCTGCCGGCCGGCGCCGGCGAGAGCTCGGAGGGCCGCACGCCGGCCGACAACGCCACCGTGCGCTCGGTCTATGTCATCGGCCCGGACAAGAAGATCAAGCTGGCGCTGACCTATCCGATGACCACGGGCCGCAACTTCGACGAGATCCTGCGCGTCATCGATTCCATCCAGCTGACGGCCAAGCACCAGGTGGCGACGCCGGCCAACTGGAAGCAAGGCGACGACGTCATCATCACCGCCGCCGTCTCCAACGAAGACGCGATCAAGCGTTTCGGCGCGTATGAGACGGTGCTGCCGTATCTGCGCAAGACCAAGCAACCCTCGGCATGAGCCTTTTTTCCTTCTCCCCGTTCAACGGGGAGAAGGTGTCCGAAGGGCGGATGAGGGGCGGCGCGGCGTTCGAAGATAAGCGCGCCGGCCCTTTGAAGTGATTGTTGCCTGGACGATGACCTTGCAGCGTCGGCGCTGCCGCTCATTGTCCTGCCGGACATTTCTCCCCGTATAGTGACGGGGAGAAAGGGCTGGTTCGCCGCTTTCGCCAAACAAAAAGGCGACGCCGAAGCGCCGCCTTTTTCATTGGTTCCTTGAGCTTGTTACGCCGCAGGCTGCGCCTCGATGGTGCGCAGCGCCTGGGTCTGGCGCTTGGCTGCGGCCTTGACCGCGTCCTGCACCTTCTCGAAGGCGCGCACCTCGATCTGGCGCACGCGCTCGCGGCTGATGTCGAACTCGGCCGACAGTTCTTCCAGTGTCAGCGGCTCTTCCGCCAGGCGACGCGCCTCGAAGATGCGCCGCTCGCGGTCGTTGAGGACCGACAGAGCGCCTGACAGCATTGAGCGCCGGTTTTCCAGCTCGTCCTGCTCGATCAGCATCTCTTCCTGGCTCTCATGGTCGTCGACCAGCCAGTCCTGCCATTCGCCGGATTCGCCTTCGCTGGCCCGGATCGGGGCGTTGAGCGAAGCGTCGCCCGACAGGCGGCGGTTCATCGACACCACTTCGGCCTCGGAGACGTTGAGGCGGGTAGCGATCTCTGCGATCTGGTCGGGCTTCAGGTCGCCATCGTCGAGCGCCTGGATCTTGCCCTTGACCTTGCGCAGGTTGAAGAACAGACGCTTCTGATTGGCGGTGGTGCCCATCTTGACCAGGCTCCACGAGCGCAGGATGTATTCCTGGATCGAGGCCTTGATCCACCACATGGCATAGGTGGCGAGCCGGAAACCACGCTCCGGTTCGAATTTCTTCACGGCCTGCATGAGGCCGACGTTGCCTTCCGAGATCACCTCGCCGATCGGCAGGCCGTAGCCGCGATAGCCCATGGCGATCTTGGCGACGAGCCGCAAATGGCTGGTGACGAGCTTGTGCGCGGCCGTAGTGTCCTGATGCTCCGCATAACGCTTTGCGAGCATGTACTCTTCCTGCGGCTGAAGCATCGGAAAGCGACGGATTTCTTCCAGGTAACGGGCGAGACCGCCTTCACCGGAAACGATACTGGGTAATGATTGGGCCATGATAGCGCCCCTCTCTCTTTGGAGTGGATGCCCCCGAAACGCGGCGGGCATGCGTCACGGATGCCAAAGGCTCATCCGCGACAACCTGTGTATATAGGAACAAAACCAGAAAAGACAGGCATTTGTTCAACGCTAAACAGTCTGTCACGTTGAAGTGAACAACGCCGGTCAGGTTTTTGATGGCTGGTTTGCAGCTTGTTCGTGGCGGGTCGGTTCACAGTTTCCGGAAGTCGCCGACGAGTTCCTCCATGTCTCCCGGTATCGGCGCTTCGAACCTCATCGTTAGATGGGTGGTCGGATGCCGGAATTCAAGGAGCCAGGCATGCAGGGCCTGCCGCGGAAAGGCGTTGACCTTGGCCTTCAAGGGTTCGGGCAGCCGGTTGGCCTTGGTACGGAACGCCTGCCCGTAATCCGGGTCGCCGATCACGGGGTGGCCGATATGAGCCATGTGGACGCGGATCTGGTGGGTCCGGCCGGTCTCCAGCCGGCATTCGACCAAGCTTGCCGCGGCGAAAGCCTGTTGTCCTTCGCCGAAACGCTCGACGACGCTGAAATGGGTGACGGCATGGCGGGCGTCGTCGCGACTTTCAGACACCACCGCGCGGCGGACGCGGTCGGCGGCGCGACCCAGGGCAGCCTCGATGGTGCCGGTCGGCCGTTGCGGGATGCCCCAGACCAGCGCCAGATAGGCGCGCTCGAGGTCGCCGGTGCGGCCATGATCGGCAAAGGCTTCCGACAGCGCCTTGTGGGCGCGGTCGGTCTTGGCCACGACCATGACGCCGCTGGTTTCCTTGTCGAGGCGATGGACGATGCCAGGACGCCTGACGCCGCCGATGCCGGACAGGCTCTCGCCGCAGTGATGGATCAGCGCGTTGACCAGCGTGCCGGTCCAGTTGCCGGCGCCGGGATGGACGACCAGTCCCGCCGGCTTGTTGATGACGATCAGCTCGTCGTCCTCGTAAAGAATGTCGAGGGCTATGTCCTCGCCCTGCGGCTCTGCCGGCTCCGGCGCGGGCACCAGGATCTCGATCGTCTCACCGACCGTCAGCTTGCGCTTGGCTTCCAGCACCTTCCTGCCGGCGATGGAGACCGCGCCTTGCTTGATCAGCGCCTGCACGCGGCTGCGCGAGAGCTCCGGACCGAGCTTGGCGGCAAGCCACTGGTCGAGGCGCTGGCCGGCGGCATCGGCGGCGGCTTCCAGCACGGTGGCTTCGCCTGCGGCCAACTCATCGTCCGTCGGTTCCTCCCCTATCAATGTCGAACTCTCTTCGTTATGAGCGCTCATCGAAACCCGTTGCGGATTGTTTAGCCATGGCCCGGCCGATCGCCGAAGAAGATGAGGAAAAGCCGCTCGACCCCGCGGCCGAGAACGTGCGCCGCAAGCTCGTCCGCTTCATGATCGTCAATCTCGGCCTTCTGTTCCTCGCCCTTATGGTGGTGATCGGGGCGCTTGTCTACAAAGCCCGCAACGCGCCGGTGGCCGGCCCGGCGCCCGCCGGCGATGCCCAGGCTCCGGCCGGTGCGCCGCTGTCGGGCGACATCGTGCTTCCCGTCGGCGCCAAGGTGATCAGCCACTCGCTCTCCGGCAACCGCCTGTCGATCGACGCCGAGCTTGCCGATGGCGGCCGTTCGATCTTCGTCTACGACATCGCCGAGCGCCGCATCATCGGCCAATTCGCGGTTCGCAACAAATGAGCGGCTTTGCCGAGCAGCGCAGCATTGCGACCGTCGCGCTCGTCGTCGCCAATTACGACGAAGCGATCGCCTGGTATGTCGAGCGGCTCGGCTTCCTGCTCATCGAGGATGTCGATCTCGGCGCGGGCAAGCGCTGGGTCACCGTCGCGCCGGCGAAAGGCAAGGGGGCGCGGCTGCTCCTGGCGGAAGCATCCGGCGAAGAGCAGGCAAGCCGCATCGGCAACCAGACCGGCGGCCGGGTCTTTCTCTTCCTCGAGACCGACGATTTTTCCCGCGATCACCAGGCGATGCTCGCCAAGGGCGTCGAGTTCCGCGAAGCGCCGCGCTTCGAGGCCTATGGCACGGTGGCGGTCTTTGCCGATCTCTACGGCAATCTCTGGGACCTGATCGAGCCGAAACGGCAGGGCTGACCGGCGGCGGCCGGCAAAGCGCGCGAAGCGTTCGAAACCCGGAGCGGAGCACTCGTTTGGCAAGCCAATGAATGCTCCGCTTCGGCTTTTTGTTTTGTCGCAGTTCTTGTCGGAAAACCGTACGACACTTTTCCAGAATCTGCTCGGTTGCTTTTTTGCGGCCGCCAGCCTATGTAGCCGGTTCTTGAGCGCGCCCATCGTCTAGCGGTCAGGACACCGCCCTCTCACGGCGGGAACAGGGGTTCGATTCCCCTTGGGCGTACCAAGCTTTTAAGCGTTTAGCTGTTTAATAACGGTCTAATAGAGACCATTGCCGCCCTCATTTTCGGAGAGCCACAAGGCGCGCACAACCCTGTCCGCACCTGACCGGCCGAATTGCGCAAAGTTCTATAGCGTCGGACGTTGCCCCCTAGTTAAGCGCCCAGACGCTCCTCCGTATAATTATTGTCATCATTCTTTGTCTCGGTGGTGATTTTGGAGCGAACGGGCTTGCCGTGACTAAGGGGAATTTCGGCGTATGTTCCATCAGGGAATTCAGCTACGATTTTCATGTCGCCGCCAAGCCCTCGCACATAGCGTTCCATAGTCTTGATCTGGACCGATGCGGGAGACTTCTCGATACGCGACACCTCGGCTTGCTTCAGACCTGTTCTAGCAGCTACGGTCATTTGCGTTACGGACATAGCCTTTCGAAGCTCGGAAAGATGTACAGCCCTTAGGATTTCGGCAGCGCCCTTTTCGATCTTGGCCCGACGCTCTGCTGGTAGAGCGTCAATGCGTTCGCGAACGGGGCGAAAATCTGATCGCTTTGCCATTAGTCTACTCCTTTTCTGCCTCAAGCCATTCATCAAACCGTTCGTCTGCGGTCGCGATGAGCTTCTTGTAAAACTTGCGCTGCGCCTTGCCTTCCTTGTTTCCACCACACAGGACAACGGCTTGACGGTCTTCGTCGAACGCGAAAGCAAAGCGCCAAACACCGCTCGCATTGAATCGGATTTCTTTCATTTTCTTGTGCTTGGACCCATTCAGCGTATCAACGAGAGGGCGCCCGAGATTGGGACCAACTTCCTCCAGAGCCAGCATCACTTCATCGAGCTTGTCCGAGACCTCATCATTGAGGTCTTCACGCTCCCGGACAAAGTCCGGATGTTCGAGAACCGTCCAAGCCATTGGCGGAATATAGGTTTAAACTGATATAGCGTCAATCTGATAATTTTTCGCTCCGCTCTTTAGTGGTTGCCCCCTCTATCCCGTGGGTGGCCCCGTGCTGTTTATACCGCAACAACAGCGCGTACCCCAGGCGGGGGCTCTTTTGGTTTTTAGCTGACACCGCCAATTCCATTCGCGAAGCGAGCAGCAGAGGAAGATCAGAGCGGATCGGACAGCGGTGGCGGTTCCTACAGAGGGGTTTCCGAATGAGAAGTCACCAATGCTGGACGCGAGGCGGTGCATGTGATCGGAAAAACGCCGTCCGGGGAGAACGCACATTTCGCGCTGATCCGGCAATCGCGAAAAAGCCTTTCCGCCTCCTAAAATCTCATCGTGAAAGAGATGGTCTCAGCCAAGGCATGTCGATGAGGTCTATGCCGCTCTTCCGCCGAAAGGATTTGCCACAGCGCAGCCCTCAAATCTTTGGAGGCTACCCGCTCCCTATCACTCTCCAACCCTGGTCGTGCTCGTTGCTTCTGGCGTGCGGCTGTCGAATGAATTAGCTTCGGAGCATGGATCCAAGGCGCGGCCGTGCGCAGGGCACAAGGGCGAGAAACTGCAAATAGTCATAAGCTCTCGGGGAGGAGTCCAATGCGGAAGCTGCAGTCGCAAGGCGTTCATCACATCACGCTGGTCGGCGCCGGGCGCCAGACCTCGATCGACTTCTGGGAGGGCATGCTCGGCATGCCTTTCATCTTCGAGCAGCCCAATCTCGACAAGGCGAGCGAAAGCCATCTCTACTTCGATCCCGGCGACGGGCGGCTGATCACCGTCTTCACCGACGAGACCCGGGTCCCGGTCAAGCGGCGGACACCGACCGATATCGGCTGCGTCCATCACATCGCGTTCTCTGTGTCGCGGGTTACCTTCCTGCAGGCTGTCGCGCGGCTCGACGAGCGCGGCATCAAGCACAGCGGTGTCAAGGATCGCGGCTTCATGGATTCGATCTATTTTGAAGATCCGCTCGCGCTGTTGATCGAGCTCGCGTCCTACCGCTTCGATCCGCCGGCCGGCTTCGCCCATGCCGACGTGCTGATGGAGGCGCACAAGATCCGTGTGGCGCGAGGCGACTACAACATCGCCGAATTGCACCTCGCCGACGCTATCCAGGCGCTGGTCGAGCGGTCGCGCGAAACCCTGTCGGAAAACAGGGCGCCGAAGAATCCGTACTGAGCAAGCAAAGGGAGGGACATGAAATGGCAAAAGCTGCAACAAAGAGCGCGAAGAAAGCCGCTGCCAAGGCCGCGCCGAAAGCAGCGGTAAAAGCCGCCCCGAAATCGGGCGCCAAGGCATCGGCGAAGGCGTCGGCCAAAGCGGCCGCGAAGGCGACCTCGAAAATGGCGAAGCCAGCTAAGAAGCCTGGCATAAAACTCAGCATGCTGAGGCCGAGCGTCAACAACATGACGGTGAGGGTGTTCGCGCGCGCGGCCGGGCTCGATCCGGCGGAGACCGATGCCTGGGGCCATACGCGTTCGCCCGAATTCCTGGCGCGCAATCCGGCGCATCTGACGCCGATGATCGAGGACAAGGGCCTGCCTCGCGGCGTGCTGTGGGAAAGCTGCGCCATCATGCAGTATCTCGCCAACAAGCACGGGCTGGACAAATTCTATCCGAAGGCGCCGGCCAAGCGGGCGATGATCGACAGCGCCATGTTCTATCTGGTCGGCACGCTCTATCCTTATGTCGCGCGCGCGACCTATCCGGCGCTCGGCTTCCCGCAATATGCCGGCGAAGTCGGCCACAGCGATGCCCATCCGGACAAGAAATCGGACGCGCAGAAGGCGGCGATGGCCGCGATCGCCGAGCCGCTCGAGGTGTTTCACTCCTTCTTTCGCAACGGCAAACCGTTCATCGGCGGCAACAACCCGTCGATCGCCGATATAAGGCTGGCGGCAACGCTGGAATTCCTGGCGGTCATCGACTATCCGCTGCCCAAATGGGCGAAGGAGTACGTGGCGGCGCTGGAGAAGAAGCTCGGCAAGGCCTATGCGGAGCCGGCCGGCGACGTGCGCGGCTACATCGCGCATGTGAAATCGCAGGCCGGGGCGTAACAGCCGGCTCAGGTTAAGGTTTCGTTTACCCAAGGCCTGTCTACTGGTCACAGTCCTCGCCGCGACCACGGATGTACTGGCGC
This sequence comes from Mesorhizobium sp. B1-1-5, assembly GCF_006443065.1. Lineage (NCBI taxonomy): Bacteria > Pseudomonadati > Pseudomonadota > Alphaproteobacteria > Hyphomicrobiales > Phyllobacteriaceae > Mesorhizobium > Mesorhizobium sp. B1-1-5. Next base: position 26,152 of record NZ_VFWS01000060.1, read on the forward strand.
GAAGCGGAGGCGAAGGGAAAGGTCGGCCCAGCGCCGGCCTTTTGCTTTTCCGGCGGTTGTATCGCCTCCCACGGCAATCACGACATACGACTTATCCGGTGCCAGACCGGTTGAAATCCTATTGTCATCGGCGTGATTGATCCTACCATTACGTTAGGTTGACAGGTGCGAGCCGGGCAAAAAGCGATGAGGACGGCGATGACAAGAATGGTGAAACTTTCCGCGGTCGCGAGCGCGCTCCTGGCGAGCGCCGCCATCACGGCCGAAGCCGCGCCGCTCAACGGTATGAACGAGGTTGGCGCCGCCTTGCTCGCCTGCTGGACGCCGCCGGCCAATTCCGACAATTCCTCAGTCACGCTCAGCTTCAGCTTCAAACGCGACGGCACGCTGATCGGGCCGCCGAAGACGACCGCTATCCATGTCAGCGGCGACGACAAGGCGCGTAAGGCGTATATCGACGCTGCGACCAAGGCCCTGAACGATTGTCTGCCGCTCAGCCTTTCGCCCACACTGGCGCAAGGCATTGCCGGAAACGTCTTTACGCTGCAGTTCAACTCGCCGAAGAAGTAGGCGGAGGCCTGACTATTTTTTTCGACGGAGTTCCGGAGGGAAGGGCACGGCAAAGGCGCCGAGCCTAAAGCGCGTCGCGATCTTCAGATTCGCTCCATGCGCTTTAGGTTCTCGGGAGACATGCTGTGCCGCAGTTCTCCTGGAATTGCTTTCAGGTCAAACCGCGTGCGCGCCTGATCTGGGCGTGCTTTTCCAACTCCGGCATCTCGAAGACATAATCGTTCCAGGCGGAGTCCGGGATCTGCCCGGCCAGGTAGCAATCCAGCAGAAGGCTTTGTTCGGGGGTAAGGGCTCTCGGCGCATGCTCATGATCCAGCCCAAGCGAATGGATCAGGTTTCTGGTCAGGCCAGAGACGGTGAAGTGAATGGACATCTTCAGTCTCCTCTGCGCTGCGCGCGTCACATCAACGCCAACAACGCCCGTCACCGGGCAAAGGTTTCATCAGCGATCCGTGATCGCGCCGCGGTCGAGGCCGGGCTGAATCTGTCGGGTTGTCTTTCTGCATCCGGGCAGTGGATCGAGCCGACATCGACCGGCAGATTGAGGCAAAGCTACTCGCAGACGACGCGGTAGCGCTTGCCGGTTTCGCCGACATTCCTGCAGGTAAGGGAGGTCTGCTCGCCCGAAGACTGATCAGCGAGATCCTGGTTATATGAAGGCCTTGCCGGAGACCTGGAATAGCGCCGGACAGACGGGCCTTGCGGCGCGCCCGGCGGCGGCAAAGGAAACAAGTCCGAGGCGATCTGCCGCGACGTGGTCGTTCCCGGCGGCGCCTTGTCCCAGACACGCCTGACGTCCATCCGGCTCGGGACGATCACCGTGCCGTCGTCGCTGCGCGCGCAACCGCCCGCCGCAAGCAGCGCCGGGCACAGGATGAAAGCCGCGATTCGACCAAACATTAGCAACACCTCAGGCACCTTATAATGCGTTGTTGCCATGATCGCCAACGGGCGGATTACCGCAGTCGGCGCCACGGTCGGAATCTGGCTCAACGGCACCGGGCGGCAGGCGGTTGCAATGATTATGGTTAGCGGATCGTTAATGCTTGTCGGGCACATTCCGCCGACGGACCGGCACAGTTCGGCCTTGGGGGTAGGAATGGCGGATACGGACGGGACTGTCGAGGCGAACAACAAGGCGGACAGGCGCGGCAACGAGGCCTTTCTCGGCGACGTCCACGATATGGCCGGGACCTCGGAAGCGCTTGCCAATCTCACGCTGATGGTCGATTCGATGCCGATCGGCGTCATCGTTCTCGATGCCGAATTGCGGGCGGAGGTGGTCAACCGGGCATTTTACGACTTCTGGCAGATCGATCCGCGACGCGCTCCGGCCGGCAGTCGCTTTCGCGACCTCATGGAAGCCAGTCGTGATGCCGATCCGTTCGGCGCCGAGGAACACGCCTGGCAAAGCCATGTGGCCGAACGGGAGGCCGAAATCCGGGCTGGAAGCGCAGGGTCCAGGCAGTTGCCGCGCAAGGACGGCCGCACGCTGATCGCCTCGCTGGCGCCTCTTCCAGGCGGCAAGCGGCTGATCTCCTATGTCGACATCACCGACATGAAACAGCGCGAGACCGAGGCGGAGGATGCGCGCAAGAACCTCGTCACCGTGCTGGAGTCGCTGCCCGCGGGGGTCATCATCTACGATCGCGACGACCGCTTCGTCTTCGCCAACCGCAAGCTGCAGGATACGCTGCCGGCGCTGAAGCCGGCCTGGCAGCCTGGCCGCACGTTCCGCGAGGCGTTGGCGCTTGGCCACTCCGTCGGCTACTTCCGCTCGAGCGGCGACCCCGGAATCGACGGCCTGTATGGCGTCGACACCGAGCGCTGGCTTGACGCCATGCTCAAGCGGTACCGTTTGCCGAGCTCGGCCTACGAACGCCTCAACGCCGACGGGCGCTGGTACCAGGTCTATGACATGCGCACCGACGACGGCACATTCATCGGCGTGCGCGTCGATATCACCGACATCAAGGCGCGCGAGAAGGCGTTGCGCGATTCCATGCGCCAGATCGACCTTTACCGGCATGTGATGGACGAATTGCCCGTGGCAGCCTTCATCAAGGCCGACGATCTCAGCATAGAATTCGTCAACAAGGCCTGGTGCGCGCTGACCGGACTGCCCAAGGACGAGGTGCTCGGCAAGACCGATCGCGAGCTTTTCGCGGCGCAAGAGGCGGACGGTTTCAGCAATGACGACAACGAAGTCGTGGCGACCGGCGCGGGACGCGAGATCGAGGAGGCCGTCACCCATCGCGACGGCACGGTGCGCCAGCTGATGACGCGCAAGAGCCGGCTGGTGGCGATCGACGGGTCGGTGCATCTGGTCGGCTCCAGCACCGACATCACCGACGTCAAGGCGCGCGAGCAGGCGCTGCGGCAGAGCATGAGCGAGAACGAGGTGTTCCGCAGCCTCATCGACAATGTGCCGGTGTCGATCTATGCCAAGCGTTCGGACCTCAGGCAATTCTACGTCAACAAGGGCTGGTGCGATCTCACCGGCTTCAGCAAGGAAGAAGCCGTCGGCAGGACCGATGTCGAGATTTTCGGCGCGGACGGCGAAGCCTTCGTCGCCGGCGACCTTGCCGTGCTGCGCACCGGCGAGACGCAGGAGATCGAAGAAACGGTGACGATGCCGGACGGCAGCGTCAGGCACCAGTTCGCGCGCAAGGGCGCGATGATCGCCTCGGACGGCTCGCTCTATCTCA
>NZ_VFWS01000600.1:0-1092 GCF_006443065.1 Mesorhizobium sp. B1-1-5
GGATACTGGGCGCCCACTCCCGAGCCTCGCGCGCAACTGCTCGACATGGTGCGCCGCTACGACGTGGCCTTCGTGGCCAGCGGCCACCTGCACAAACTCTACGATCGTCAACTCGGCGGCGTCCGGTACCTGTGGGGGCCGTCGTCCGGCTTCCTCGTCGAGGCGCACTTGCAGCCGGAAGGGATGGCCGGAGAAGCCACCTTGGGCGTGCTCGTCTACGACTTTTCCGGGTCCGATTTCACCGTGCGGCCTCATGAAATTCCGGGCCTCACACCCTTTTTCATCGGTGATGTCGTGCATGAGGTCTATCCACCGAGATAGCGCCTCTACCCAATTGTTCGCGAAACGGAGCAACCCCAGTGGCTGCAGTGGAAATAAAGAACCTTTCGAAGTCCTTCGGGCCCCACCGGGTTCTCAAAGACATCAACCTGTCCATCAACGATGGCGAGTTCCTGACGCTTGTCGGCCCCTCCGGCTGCGGAAAATCGACGCTCATCCGCATCATCGCCGGCCTCGAGCCGCAAACCTCGGGCTCGATCCTCGTCGATGGCGCGCCGATCGATCATCTGAGGCCGCATGAGCGGCGCATCGCCATGGTGTTCCAGAGCTACGCGCTCTACCCGCACATGTCCGTCTTCAACAACATGGCGCTGCCCCTGACGATGACCGGGCTTAGCCTCTACGAGCGCCTGCCGCTCGTCCGCCTACTCTCGTCCCGGCGCCGCAAGGTGATGCAGGAGATCGGCAAGCAGGTCAGGGGCATCGCGGCGCAACTTCAGATTGAACCTCTTTTAGAGCGCAAGCCCGCCCAGCTCTCCGGCGGCCAGCGTCAGCGCGTCGCGCTCGGTCGCGCCATGGTGCGCCAGCCCGCCGCTTTCTTGATGGACGAGCCACTTTCTAACCTCGACGCCAAGCTGCGCGTCCACATGCGTAGCGAGCTGGCCGAGCTTCACCAGAGACTCGGCGCGACATTCGTCTACGTCACGCACGACCAGGTCGAGGCGATGACGCTGGCAAGCCGGGTCGCCATGATGGAAGGCGGAGACATCCTTCAACTCGGCACGCCCGACGAACTCTACGACAGGCCGGCCA
>NZ_VFWS01000601.1:0-1092 GCF_006443065.1 Mesorhizobium sp. B1-1-5
CTCCATCTTTGCCTCCGGCACCAATCTCGACGTCGTCGAATTGTGGTTTCCGCGCCTGTCCGACGAAGACCAGATGCTGGCCGTCGCCCGCTTCAACCAGATCACCTCGGTGCAGGGCTCGGCGATGGCGGTGGCTCTGCCGGGCATCGTCGAAACGCTCGGCACCTTGCACGCAAGGTCCTATCGGCTCGGCGTCGCCACCAACGATTCGACCAGCGGCGCGGAAAAAACGCTGGTGACGCTCGGCGTCGCGCAGCTGTTCGACGCCGCCTACGGCTATGACGCGGTGGCCAATCCCAAGCCGGCACCGGATACGATCCAGGCCTTCTGCGATCTCACCGGCCTGAAGCCGACGCAGGTCGCCATGATCGGCGATAACCGCCACGATCTCGAAATGGCGCGTGCCGGCGGCTGCGGCCTGGCGGTCGGCGTGCTCTCGGGCACCGGCACGCGTGAATCTCTGGCCGGAATTGCCGACGTGATCCTGGATTCGGTTGTCGACCTGCCGGATTTCCTTTCAGCGCGGGTCAAGGAGACGATCTGATCTCGTCGCTAGCGGCGTCTCGGCTTCGAAGGAAAAGACGCCGCTCGGCCTGCTTGCGGCGCCCTTCGCGTCGCCGAAATCCGGCACCTGATATTCGGCGAGCAGCCTGAGCCGCGACAATGGTAGATCGGAGAGGCGCGGGTCGCCGATCAGGACCTCGACGCCGGCGGCAAGGCAGCGGTCGAGGAAGGGGATCATACGTTGGGTGACATCGGGTCCGTAGAACACGTCGCCGGCCAGCACAAGGTCGACCGCCGGTGGCGGACCGGTGGTAATGTCTTTGCAGATCACCGAGATCGTGACGCCGTTGTCTTTTGCATTGAGACCGAGCGCGGCGACGCCGTTGCGGTCGATCTCGGCGGCGATCACTTCGCGGGCCCCGGCCTTCGCGGCAGCGATGCCGACAATGCCGGAGCCGGCACCAAGATCGAGCACGCGGCGTCCCGCCACGGTCATCGGATAGTCGAGGACATAGCGCGCGAGCACGGTGCCGCCGGCCCATGCATAGGCCCAGTAGGGCGGTTGTGGCTCCGGCGCATCTTCCGCAT
>NZ_VFWS01000602.1:0-1091 GCF_006443065.1 Mesorhizobium sp. B1-1-5
GCGCCAGCGAATTGCGCAGCAGCGCGATCGTCTCGCGGCCGACTGTCGCGATCTCGCGCGGCGTGTCGACACCGACGATCATGAATTCATCGATGCCGAGAGCCGCGTAAGCAAGCAGCGACAGGGCGGCCTGGGCCGGCGGACCGGAGACATCGACCGCCTTGTGCCCTGCCGAGGAAATTCCCCGGTGGATGCGGACCGGAAGGGCGAAGCGTAGTCTGGCGGCCCGGCCATGTTCGGCGGCGGCGCTGCGCACACGCTCCATCAACTGCCTGACATCGTCGATCGAACCGGGCGCCAGTTCGAAGACGTCGGCATGCCGGCCGGCCACTTTCAGTGCCGTGCCGGACTGCCCGCCCATGCGGATGACGAGGTCGGCACCATGAGGCCCCTTGCGCGGAACATAGCCGCCCTTGATGCTGTAGAACGCGCCTTCATGGTCGAAAGGCTGCTCGTTCGACCATAGCCGCTTCAACAGAACCAGATATTCGTCGATGCGCTGCCAGAGGACACCGTGTCCGACCGGACGCGCTTCGGCATCGTCGTCGCTTAACGGCTCGCTGATCATCCTGAGCGCCAGGCGGCCGCCGCTGCGGGCGTCGATCGAGGCAAGTTGCCGCGCCGCCACGGTCGGTTCGACCACGCCGGCCCAATGGGTGAGGACCACTTCCAGCGACGAGCTGCGGTCCAGCACCTGGGCGGCAAGATCCATATTGGTCAGCAGGCCGGCCGGATCGTCGACGACGAGGTTGCGGAAACCGCCATCCTCGATCAGCGCCAGCCTGGTCGCCGTCTCGGCAAAGTCGTAGAAAAAGGAAACTGCGCTATCGGCAGGATGGGTCTTGCCGGGCACATGCGTGAATTCGATCGGCATTGCCATCTCCTCCATCTCTGGAATCACGGATGCGGTCAAATACGAATCAATGGCGCACGCGAAAGCGCACCGCGATCCTGTTCATTCAACTCCGATTGCCTGAAGGCGGTGGGTCGTCAGTCTGGCCGGACCACGGCTCAGGGAATGAGGCCCAGAACAACAGCCCCGGTGAACACGAACGCAAGGGCAAAGACGACATAGGCGAAAGCACCGGCAT
>NZ_VFWS01000603.1:0-1091 GCF_006443065.1 Mesorhizobium sp. B1-1-5
CGCGCCTGGTTCAAGGCGCATCCCGATCGGGTCGACGAGATCCTGTGGCAGAACCGTTCCTATATCTTCTTCCGCGAGGCCGCGGTCGAGGACGCAACGCTCGGGCCGATCGCCGCCGCCAAGGTGCCGTTGACGCCGGGCCGCTCGATCGCCGTCGACCGGCTGCTGCACACATTCGGCACGCCCTTCTACATCGACGCGCCATCGCTGACGGCTTTCGAGGCAAAACCGTTCCGGTGCCTGATGATCGCGCAAGACACGGGCTCCGCCATCACCGGGCCGGCGCGTGGAGATCTCTTCGCCGGCTCGGGCGACGCCGCCGGCGAGATCGCCGGCGTGGTGCGCAATCCGGCCGATTTCTACGCGCTGGTGCCGCGCCCGCTCGTCTCGGGTTCGAAGCCATGACCCGCCGCAGCGACAGGTTGAGCGAGGACGACCGGGTGCTGTGGAACTTGGTGGCGCGCACGGCCAAGCCGCTGAAGGGCAAGGCCGCCGTGCCTGTCCCGGATTTCGGCATCGAGGCGAAGCCGGCGCCGACGCAACAAGCCCGGCCCGTTGCCGGTCCGGCCGGCGCGCCTAAGCCGAAGGCCCAGCATGTCTCCCATGCACTCGACGAGCCGACGCTGGACAAATTGTCGAAAGGCAGGCTGCCCATCGAAGGCCGGGTCGACCTGCACGGCATGACGCAGGACGAAGCCTATTCGCTGCTGTTCTCCTTCCTGCGCCGCGCGCATGCCGGCGGCATCCGCTATGTCCTGGTCATCACCGGCAAGGGCTCTTCGTCGGGCGGCGACGGCGTGCTGCGCCGCGCGGTGCCGGCCTGGCTGTCGACGCCGGCGTTCCGGCCGCTGGTCTCCAGTCACGACCACGCCGCGCGCAACCATGGCGGCTCGGGCGCGCTCTATGTCAGGCTGCGGCGGGTCCGGTCGTGAGGATGGGGTCGTGACCCCGTTCGGCGAGAGGCTGCGGGCGCTGAGGGCCGAGCGCGGCGTCACCCAGAAGGACATGGCCGCCGCCATCGGCGTCAGCGCCGCCTATCTGTCGGCGCTCGAGCACGGCCGCCGCGGCGCGCCGACCTGGACGCTGATCCA